>CAZLGZ010000020.1:7033-23017 GCA_964558965.1 uncultured Flavobacteriaceae bacterium | reverse complement strand
GTCAAGAGCTAGAAAAACAGTACGAGAAGAATTGACCAAAAAACACAGCTATGGAGTTGGTTAGAATTGAATCATTACTAGAAAAATACTTAGAGGCCCAGACTTCTGTGGCCGAAGAGAAGGAGTTGCGAGCCTATTTCTCAGGAGAAAATGTAGCCGAGCACCTGGAAGAATATCGCCCGCTCTTCGCTTATTTCATGGCCGCTCAACGTGAGAGCTATGCGTCGCCAGTACCCGCAAAACGTAAGACGACATTCCTGTACAGATGGGTATCTGTTGCTGCGGTGGTTGCGATCAGTTTGAGTGCCTATATGGGAGGATCTATTATGGCAGGTCCTTCAGAAGCAGAGATCGCCGAAGCGCAAATGGCGCAAGCCGAAGCGCTAAGAGCTTTTGATCTTATTGCTCAAAACATGAACCGTGGGATGGACAAAATGTCTTATCTGAACGAGTTCGAAGAAGCCAAACAAAAAGTTTATAACGACAATTAAAACAAAAAGGATGAAGAAGTATATTTTAATTTTATTAGTTGCAGTACTGCCGGCCAGCGGCTTTGGGCAGTCCATGTTCGATAAATACGAAGAACGTGACGATGTGACTTCCGTGATTATCAGTAAAGGCATGTTCCGACTGATGAGTAAGGTAGGAGCGAATGTTGACGATCCAGAGGCCAAAGAGTTTATGGACATCATGAAGAACCTGACTGGATTGCGTGTGTTCACCACCGACAATGCCAGCACAGGAAAAGAGATGAACGCCTCTGTAGACAAGTACCTCAAGTCTTCTCGTTTGAGCGAGTTGATGCGAATCAAAGACAAGGATGCGAACGTGAAGTTTTACATCCGTGAGGGCAAGGACAGCGATCATGTCAGCGAACTCCTGATGTTTGTTACCGAGCTAAAGAATGTAGAAGCCGAGGGGCGCAAGTTCGAAACCGTGATTCTTTCTCTGACGGGAGATATCGATCTCAATCAGATCAGTATGATCACCGAGAAAATGAATCTGCCGGACGAGCTGAAAGAAGCTGGTAAGAACAGATAATACTACCCAAGAAACAGCGGCGGATATACCTGACTAGGCGGACAGGTGTATCTCCGCTCTTTCAATGGACATCATCAAAAAACGAATAAAACAACAAACGAATGAAACAGCTATCAACCTATGCACTTGCCTTTGTAGCCATGCTCTTGGGCTCCTGTGCCTCCCAACAAAGTCTGCAGGAGTACTATGTAGACAATTCTGAAAACCCCAATTTTATCTCAGTCGATATCCCGGCAAGCGTTCTTAAATTGAACGATGCGGATTTGAGTGAAGAACAAAAAGCGGCGGTTTCTTCCCTTAAAAAGTTCAACGTTTTGGCCTTCCGTGTTCAGGAAGACAATGTCTTGGAATACAAAGCGGAGAAGACCAAAGTCAAAGAAATCCTCAAAGGGGATGATTTTGTTGAGTTGATGAAAATCAATTCTTCTTACGGTAAAGGGGTCATTAAGTACTTAGGCGAAGAAGATGCCATAGATGAGGTGATCATTTATGGAGACAGCAAAGAAAAAGGTTTTGCTTTGATTCGTGTGCTGGGTGATGATATGAACCCTGCTCACATTATGCAATTGATGCAAGCCATTCAAAAATCAGATTTCGACGGGGAAGGCCTTGGAGAGATCGGAGAGTTTTTGAAGGGGTAACCCGCTCAATAAATTAGTTTTAAAAGCCCCGAAGGTGTCCCATCCTTCGGGGCTTTTTTTGCTATGTGACCTTCCTGTTACTTTTGTGTCAAACACATAAATCAATAACACTTATGGAGAATACAGAAAAATGGATTAATCAAGGGATTGAGTTTATAACAGACTACGGACCTAAAGTACTTGGGGCCTTACTCATATTTATCATCGGTTCTTGGGTAATCGGGAAAATTATCCGCGCCCTAAAGGCCGTCATGTCCAAAAGTAACTACGACGAAACCCTGCAATCCTTTCTGGCCAATCTAGCCTCCTGGGGCCTAAAGATCATGCTCATCCTGGTGGTGATCTCACGCCTTGGAGTCGATGTGACCACCTTCGCTGCAGTCATTGCAGCTGCTGGTCTAGCCGTTGGTCTGGCCTTACAAGGATCCTTGTCGAACTTTGCCGGGGGAGTGCTCATCATGATATTTAGACCCTACAAGATGGGAGACCTTATTGAGGCACAAGGGGTTTTGGGAGTCGTTAAAGAGATTCAGATTTTCACTACCCAACTCGTCACTCCTGAAAATAAACTGGCGATTGTTCCCAATGGGCCCATGGCCAACGGAAACATTGTCAATTACACCGCCGAAGGAAAGATCCGGGTCGATACCGTCATTGGAGTAGGGTATGGCGAAGACATCAAAAAGACTAAAGAGGTTTTGATGGAGGTCCTGACGTCAAATGACCAAGTACTCGCGGATCCAGCACCCTCTGTCAATGTGGTTGAACTGGCCGATAGCAGCGTCAATTTTGCCGTACGTCCTTTTTGCAAACCGGAAGACTATTGGGATGTCTATTTTGCTACCTATGAAGGCTGTAAACTAGCTTTGGACAAGGCTGGTATCGAAATTCCTTACCCGCATCAAGTCGAAATTCACAAGCAAGCCTAAAGTCGTTTTGTAAACGAGACAATTAGACCCCGGTATAGTTTGCCGGGGTTATTTTTTTGAGCTCCTCTTTGATGGCCTCCGAAACGTCCAATCCTTCGATAAAACGGTGAATCGAATCTTTATCAATTCTTGAATTGGTTCGCGTCAGAGCCTTTAAGGCTTCATAGGGCTGAGGATACTGCTCTCTTCTCAAGACCGTCTGTATCGCTTCGGCCACTACTGCCCAATTGGCTTCGAGGTCTCTTTCAATGGCCTCCGCATTGAGCACCAACTTACCTAATCCTTTTCGGGTAGATTGAAATCCGATTATGGTATGCGCAAAGGGAACCCCTGCATTGCGCAAGACTGTACTGTCCGTTAAATCTCGCTGTAAGCGACTTATCGGCAACTTTGCTGCCAGGTAAGTGAAGACGGCATTGGCCATTCCCAGGTTGCCTTCGGAGTTTTCGAAATCAATGGGATTCACCTTATGAGGCATAGCTGACGAACCGACTTCCCCTTCGCGAATCTTCTGTTTGAAGTAGTCCATGGAAATATAGGTCCAGATGTCGCGATCCAAATCGATGAGGATGGTGTTGATGCGTTTAAGGGCATCAAAGAGCGCTGCCATATGGTCGTAGTGCTCTATTTGCGTGGTCGGAAAGGAATAGTGTAAGCCGAGCTTCTCCTGTACAAAGGAGCGTGCGAACTCTTCCCACTTGATTTCCGGGTAAGCCAGGTGATGGGCGTTGAAGTTCCCCGTGGCCCCTCCGAACTTGGCGGCACAAGGAATGTCGTTCAGCAAATCAAATTGCTGATTGAGTCGCTCCACAAAAACAGCAAACTCTTTCCCTAAACGAGTAGGGGAGGCGGGCTGCCCATGGGTACGGGCGAGCATAGGAACCCCTTCCCATTCCGTAGCCAAAGCTTGCAACTCACTCTTAAGCTCCAAATAGACTGGAACATAAACGGCGCCCAAAGCTTCTTTAATCGAAAGTGGAATAGCGGTGTTATTGATGTCCTGAGAGGTCAATCCAAAATGAACGAATTCGGAATACTCAGTGAGTTCCAAACGGGCGAATTCCTCTTTGATGAAGTATTCTACCGCCTTGACATCGTGGTTGGTGGTTTTTTCAATCGTCTTGATCTTTTCTGCGTCTTCCGCACTGAACTTTCGGTAGACATCCCGAAGGGCTTCAAATTGGTTTGCCGGAAAACCTTGAAGTTGAGGCAAGGGCAATTCGCATAAGGCAATGAAATACTCGATTTCGACCTGTAAGCGGTACTTGATCAAGGCCTCTTCGGAAAAAAAAGGAGCCAAATCGGCGGTTACTCTTCGGTATCTCCCATCGATTGGAGATAAGGCATTTAATGAAGTCAAAGACATGGATCACCCATTTTGAAGGCGCAAAGATAAAAATCTTCTGCTACTAAGCCTTCCTTTTGCGCAGAGCGGCGATGGTCTTTTTTCCTCGATTTTGAAAGCCTGCGGAAGAACCGGGGAGTTGGTTTTCAATGACAGCAGCCAATTCCGTATTGACCCAGGGAACGTCTTCCCCCAGGTAGTAGAGACCGGTCATGGCAAAAACCTTTACGGCTACCTTTTGCGGGCCGATAAGCCAGTCAAAAAGATTTTGGGCCAATAATTCCAGGTGTTCTTCCTTGATGGCTTTTTTCCATAAAGGGTGCTGTTCCTTCCAGCGGCGGATACAGACCAGTTCACAAATCTTGGCAAAAGAGCGCAGCACTGAAGGGTTTTTGGTCTGTTCTAGCTGAGTGACAAACCGGTCCCAGAGCGGAAGCAATAGTTCGGTATTTAATCGGAGCACCCCATCGAATATCCAGGCGGCCTGAAAAGCGGCTTTGGAATCAACGTGATAGCACATTTCGAGTAGGGAAGGAAGTGCTTCGGGCTGGTTGAGGAAGTCTTGAATAAGCTCAAGTCGCGTCTCCGCTGTGATTCGGCCAGAAATTAATGTTTTTTCAAGAGTGTTTTTCCGCACAAAATTTTATCTTCGTAGCCCTCGGGGAATTGAGAACACTAGGCATTTCATGAAATTAGCAAAAAAACTGGTTATTCTGGCGCTGGTCATCCTAGCCGCTATGCAACTTTACAGACCGCAAAAGAACACGGCAGAAGGAGATTATGTCGCTGCTTTTGAGGCAGAAACCCAACCCTCTGAAGAAGTTAAAGCGATTTTAAAAACCAGTTGTTACGATTGCCATAGTGCCAATACCGAATACCCTTGGTACAACAATGTCGCCCCCATCTCATATTGGTTAGAACAACATATTCAGGAAGGAAAAGAGCACCTGGATTTTTCGGCCTGGGACACCTATTCCAACAAGAAGAAAGACCACAAACTCGAGGAATTAATCGAGGAGGTAAGAGAAGGCGAAATGCCTTTGTCTGAATACACCTGGACACACCGCGAAGCGCGTCTGACCGAACAACAGATTAACCTGTTACTTGAATGGGCTGAGAAAGCGCGCGAACCCTACCAAATAGCGGAACTTCCCCGACGCTAAACGCTATCTATTTATTTAATTGTTCCTCTACCCAAAGGGGTACTCCCTTGGCTGCCGTTGTACTGCGAACGTCAATGCGGTGCATTAGTTCTCCCGGTACCTGTGGATTGGGGTCAATAAATGTAATGCTGGCTTCTGGTGGAGCAAAGTGAACGAGACTGGCGGCCGGATAAACCTGCATGGAGGTCCCTACGATTAAGATGTGATGGGCTTGCTGTACCCAGTTAGCGGCGCGATTCATCTCTGGAACATCTTCTCCGAACCAAACGATATGTGGACGCAGAGGTGCTCCATCCGGGCCTTTGTCTTCTAGGCCGAGTTCTCCTTCCCAATCCAAAACAAGATCCGGGTTTTTGGTACTTCGAACTTTCATCAATTCTCCATGTAAATGAAGGACCTGCAAGCTTCCCCCTCTTTCGTGAAGATTGTCTACGTTTTGGGTAACGATTTGAACTGACTTCTCTTTTTCTAATCGCGCCAAAGCCTCGTGCCCTGCATTGGGCTGAGCTTCTTTGAGTTGCAAACGCCTCTGGTTGTAGAAGCGGTGAACGGTGAGCGGATCTCTGGCGAAGGCCTCCGGAGTGGCTACTTCCATAACATTGTGGCCTTCCCATAGTCCACCGGCGTCCCGAAAGGTTTTTAAACCACTGTCAGCGCTCATCCCAGCGCCACTGAGGATTACATAGCGTTCTTCGTTTTCCATAAGAGAAAGATACGTCAAAACACGAAGGAGAAATAGTAAATTGGGGCATGATTGATCAAGACTTACTTCACTACTTGCAAGACGGGTTTTTAACCGAACAACGCCGTTTGCGATTTGAGGAGGTGATGAACAAGCGCAGTTACTTTTTGACGGTGGTGGCGGAGGACGTCTTTCAAATGCACAACACCAGTGCAGTACTTCGGTCTTGTGACGCTTTTGGAATTCAGAGGTTCTATGCTATTGAGGATAGGTTTGGCAGTGAACTCGACAAAAATATTGCCATGGGAGCCGAAAAATGGGTCGAGGTAGAGCGCTTTTCAACTGCGAGTGAATGTGCACAGCACCTTAAGAAAGAAGGCTACACTTTGGTAGCCACTTCTCCTGAGGTGCCTTTGAAATTTCAAGGACAAAAACCTTTGTATTCTCTAAAGGACTATAGGGTAGAAGGTCCAACGGCGGTGCTTTTTGGAACCGAAAAAGAAGGCCTCAGTGAGGAACTCCTGGAAACAGCAGATCACTACCTCGAAATTCCTATGCAGGGATTTACCGAGAGTTTCAATATCTCTGTGGCTGCGGCCCTGGTCCTCTATGAGCTTAGTTCTCAGATGAGAAGCAGCGATTTGCCTTGGAAGCTAACGGATGAGGAAAAAGCCAAATTGCGTTGGGAATGGACCTGTAAATCTATCAAGGATGTGGAGGCGATCATCGAACGCTACCGCGAAAAATAATCTTTCGTATTTTCGACTTACCAATAAATAGATGATAATGAGTGTATTAATTTATGTTATCACGGGATTGATCATGTTGTTTTTGATCCTCGTGATTCTCGCTCCCAAAGGATATGACGTCTCGAGATCCATCGTAGTAGATCGCTCTAAAGCGGAGGTTTATCACCACTTAAAATCCTTGAAAAATCACGACAACTGGTCCCCCTGGTCGAAGAAGGATCCGAATATGAAAAAGGAATTCCACGGAGAGGACGGAACAGTAGGTTCCATGACCGCTTGGGAAGGAAACAAAGAGGTGGGTTCCGGTGAACAAGAAATAACCGCACTGCAAAAGAATGAACGCATTGAATCCAAATTACGCTTTTTAAAACCGTGGAAGTCCGAATCGGATTGTTATTTCCAATTACACGAAACCGAAGATCAAAAAACCAAGGTCACCTGGGGCTTTACCGGACAGAATGCCTTCCCCTTCAGTATTATGATGCTCTTTATGAGCATGGATAAGATGGTGGGACCCGACTTTGAAGAAGGGTTACAGGGATTAAAGAATCATCTCGAAAACTGATCTATTCCTCCGCTGCGGGCTCTTCTACCAATTCCAACAGAACTGTGGAGTAGGGGCTATCGATCTCAACACTTCCCTTTTGAACCAGGACTTCTGTTTCGGAATAAACATCAAATAGGGCCGTGCCATCACCGAAAAAGCCTTGCACTGATAGCGTTTTTTTACCGGCAGGTAAATCCAAACCAACCACGACTTTATCTCGGACGTCTTCGGTTCTGTAGGTTCTTGAAAACACATAAGGCTTTTCTGAAATCATCTTGTGCTTTCCGGCACCAACAGCGGGGTGGTTTCTTCTAAACTGCCCAAGTTTTTGGTAGTGCGAATGAACGGCTTGCGCTGTAGAATCACTCGCCAAGGCTTCCCAGTTCATGCTTGAACGCAGATGAGCATCTCCTTCAGCACCTTCAATCTGAAGCGGCCGCAGGCTTTCGTCCCCGTAATAGATCTGCGAAACTCCCGGTGTCAGAAGAAGCATATTGGCCGAACGCATGCCTTGTTTGCGCTCAGGATCAAAGGGAGCTCCGTCATCATGAGAACTCAGGTAATTCATTACACTGATCCCTTTAAACTTGGTGTTGAGGAGTTTACTGTATTTTGAGAAGACTGTTTCGTAGTCTTTTGCAGCATCGTACTTCAGTTCAAAATTGATCAGGCTATTAAAGCCATAGTTGAAGTAGTCGACCTTTTTATCCCCAAAATCAAAGTCACGACCTCCAGAAATTCCGTAGTTGTAGACTTCACCAACCATAAAAAAGGGCGTGTTGTCCAAAACCTTGGAAGGATGCTTCTTTTTCCAGGTTTCAAAAGCGTAATCCGCTTCTTTTCTCAAATCGGTCCAGGCTTCCTCATTGACGTGTTTAACCGTATCAACGCGGTATCCGTCTACACCAAATTCGTGAATGTAGTCCGTCAACCATTTGATCACATAAAAACGTGGGGCTCTGGGATAGCCTGTGCGGTCAAAAAAGACTTGTAGCTCATCCAATTCTTTAGAAAGGCGCCCTTCCTTTTTCCATTTGGCTAAAAGGGCATCCGGCAACTCAACAGCTTCATCCGACTCGGTCAGGATATCCGGTAAGTTGGCTACCAGGGTACAAGCCGTTGTTCCGTCGTAGTTGGTGAAATCGCATTTGGGATCTGTTCGCACCCAGTCAGAAGGCCAGACCGGATCTTCCTCTGTAACGGGCCCTGTGTGATTTAAGACCACATCCAAAAGAACGCGTATTCCTTTTTTATGTGCCGCATCCACCAATTTTCGCAGTTCTTCAGGATTACCGAACTGAGGGTCGATTTTGGTCCAGTCCTTGGTCCAGTAACCGTGGTATCCGTAGGTGTTCCCTGTCCCTTCATCCGTAGAGCCGTGGATTTGTTCAACTATAGGGGTGAACCAAATCGCATTCACACCGAGATCTGTAAAGTAACCGGAATTGATTTTCTCTAGAATTCCAGCGATGTTACCCCCTTCAAAGCCGCGGAGAACAGCAGTCGAATCCGGGCGATTGATTTGCTCGGTTTCTGGGGTAATGCTCGCTCCTTCACTAAAGCGATCCGTCAGTAAAAAATAGACATTGGCCGCCTTCCAGTCAAAGGGGATATCGGGTCGGTTTTGATCTTGTGCTTCCAGGGTAACTTCTGGGGTTTCATAATTGGTGGAATTGTTGTTCTGGCAAGCCAGCAGAAAGAAAGAAAAGCACAAGGCGAAAAACCATTTTCTCATTACCGAAGATTTTGGTTAAATCTACGCAATGCAAGTCGAAGAAAAAACAGGAACAATCAGAAAGATAAAGGAGACTCTAGTTGCGGTTAAGGACTTTGTATTCCTCGTAGCAAGTACTCATGGCATCCAAAATCTGCAAATCATTAGCCGTCTGGATGAACGACTGCGAATAGTTGCAGTTGATCAGGATATCATCGATATCCATTCGATCCAATTGTAGTAGCTCCGTTAGGGTAGCGCGATCAAACTTGGAAGCGAGTAGATCACGGATTTTGTCATCTTCCTTGATCTTGCGAAGTTTCCTCATTTGAGCGGGCTTTTTGCCGAAGAGGTTCCTCAATAGATCAGCTGGATTCAGGATGGCCCCGAGTACTTTCGTTACTGCGCTGGGGTTCTTCGTTCCGGCTTCGTAGCTCGCATTAAGCCCGGAGATACTGTATTGGTAGGCTGTATTCACCGGTAAGTACTTGACATCGACTTCCAAATAACCGGTGAGTTGGTATGGACGTACAATGACTTCTTCCAGCGCTAAGGCCAATTCAGTCAGTGAAATCTCAGTTCCTTCGAAACGCAACATATCATTGGTTACTCGCACCTTCTGGGACTTGTATCCCAAATACGTCAGGTAAAGCGTATCGTTAACGGCTGCTCGCATCTGAAACTTACCTTCTGAATCGGTAACCGTACCCACGACTTGATTCAAGTTGATGATGTGGACATTTTCGAGTGGCAGGTCGGTTTCGGAATCCAGTACTTTTGCCTCGAAACGATCTGCTGCTCCCTGTTCTGATGTCACCTGAGCCCAAGTGGGCGCACAGAACAACAGAATTAGAAGAGTGGATATACCAGTGAGCTGTTTTTTCATAGTTCTGAGCAAAATACAACGCTAGAATCAGAAATAAGGTCTATCAAGCCTCATTTTAAGAGCAAGTTAACTAATAAAAACCCTTCGGTTTATTTTTCTTCTTTCCTTTAGATTTCGTGTTTTTAGGCTTGCCTCCTTTGGAATGGCGAAAGCCTCCCTTGCCCTTGCGGTGTCCTTTTTTCTTGCCTCCTGAGCCTCCTCGACGGTTTCTCGGACCGGAACTGGAAACTTCGACATTGACCTTGCGTCCTTTGTGGGTGCAGTTCTCGAAGGCTTCGAGTACAATGTCTTTAAATTGTTCTTCGGTGTTGAAGAAGGCAAAGCTGTCTTTGGGTTCCACTCGAAAAACGTCGTCTTTTTCGAGTTGAGTCTGCTTACGGATAAAGTCCTTTAGACTCATCCAATCAAAGCCATCTCTTTCGCCCACATTGATAAAGTAACGCACTTTACCCCGGCCTTCTGATTGGTCTTGGAATTCGCTGTTATCGGATAAGCTTTCGTTCCATTGGCCCGCTTTTTTGTAGTAGTTAAAAAAGCGACTGAACTCTACGGACACCAGTTTACGAATCAAATCCTCTCGATCGAGACCTTCCAGAACGTCGAAAATCGCGGGCAGAAAAGGCTCAGATTCGGCTTGAATCTCGGTGCTCTTGATGTTGTTGGCCAGGTGGTACAATTGAATTTCGCAGATTTCCATTCCATTGGGGATATTCCGCATCTGGAATGACTGCCCGATAATACGTTCGATCTGGCTTATTTTCTTTTGCTCACTTCGGGTGATGAGCACCATAGAGATCCCCGATTTACCAGCACGTCCAGTCCGCCCACTGCGGTGGGTATAGGTTTCAATCTCGTCGGGTAATTGGTAGTGAATGACGTGGGTGATATCGTCCACATCAATACCGCGGGCCGCTACATCGGTAGCCACCAGCATCTGTATTTGTTTTTTACGGAAAGCCGTCATCACTAAATCTCGTTGGTTCTGACTCAGGTCTCCGTGAAGTGCCCCGGCATTGTAACCGTCTTCAATTAGTTTTTCGGCCACTTTTTGGGTGTCTCGCTTGGTACGACAAAAAATAACAGAGAAGATTCCGGGGTTGGCATCGGCTAAGCGTTTAAGAGCAGGATAGCGGTCGCGCGCACCTATTTTGTAGTATTCGTGTTGTACGGTTACGGCTCCGGCATTCTTCGCACCAACGGTAATTTCCGCCGGTTTGCTCATGAATTTTTTGGCAATTTGGGCCACCTCCTTGGGCATGGTTGCCGAAAATAACCACGTCAGCTTGTCCTGAGGGGTATGGGATAAAATATCCTTGATATCTTCATAGAACCCCATGTTCAGCATTTCGTCTGCCTCGTCAAGGACGCAGTATTCGATGTGGTTGATATTCACCATCCCACGACCGATCATGTCTTTCATGCGTCCAGGAGTAGCCACCAGGATTTGAGCCCCGCGCTTTACACTCTTGGCTTGTTCCTGAATACTCGCTCCACCGTAAATGGCTACGGTATGCAGTCCTTTAACGTACTTGGAGTAGTGTTTGAGCTCCTGTGTTATCTGCAAGCAGAGCTCGCGGGTAGGAGATAGAATAAGTCCCTGGGTCGTACGACTATTCGGGTCTATACGCTGAATCATCGGAAATCCGAAGGCAGCTGTTTTTCCCGTACCGGTCTGGGCTAAGGCGACCAAATCGGTCTCCTTCTCCAGCAGGAGTGGAATGGCTTTTTCTTGAACTTCTGAGGGGGTGTTGAATCCGAGGTCTTCTATGGCCTGGAGAAGGGGCAGGTCGAGCCCCAATTGCTGAAATGCAGTCATTTATATGAAAAGGTAGCCCGAAGGCTGTTGGCCGCAAAGGTAAGTCGAATTTATTCAAGGCAGGCCTCTATTCTTCCATAGTTTCAATAAACTCGAGGAACTGCTGTAGGGCTTTACTGCGGTGCGAGAGGGATTTTTTTACTTCCGGACTCAATTCTCCAAAAGTCTGCTTCCTATTTTCGGGGACAAATACAGGGTCATAGCCAAATCCATTCGTTCCTTTGGGCTGGTCGATGATCTTTCCTTTTACCTCCCCCTTGAAGTATTTGATCTCTGTGCCGTGGACCCAAGCCAGTACGGTTTCAAAACGGGCGGCCCGATTTGCTGTGTTTTCCATCGCTCTAAGGAGCTTTGCCATATTCTCCTCGTCTCTGGCATTTTCACCGGCATAGCGAGCAGAATACACGCCCGGTGCACCATTCAGCGCATCTACCAAGAGGCCGCTATCATCGGCCAGGGCCGGCAAATTGGTGAATTCGGCCAGGGTCTTCGCTTTGATCAATGCATTTTCTTGTAAAGTGGTGCCGGTTTCTTCTATAGGAAGGGTCCAATTGACATCGCTTGGATTGAGGATTTCGAAGTGGGCGGGAAGAAGTTCCAAAAGCTCTTTTCGCTTCTTGGGATTTTGGGTGGCCAGAACAATTTTCATGAGCGAAAGATAAGGGAAATAGGGCGGCAAATTTCTTCTGGTTTTCGAAAGAAATTCCCCGCAAATTTTTCCTGAAATATTTCCGCTAAATACTTGGATTAGACGGCTGATTTTGTGTATATTTCAAGTCGCCAAAAGAAGTAATCTTCCAAGGCGAAAAGGGTGCGAATTTTCACGATAACAGGTAGGATTTTGACGATGATTGGACCAGCTTTTGGTTAGCTAAATCAAATGGACTACATTTCCTATTCTATTCTGGTTTGACCAGAAAATAATGCGCTCATTCATCAATCAGTAAAAACGTTTAATTAGTTAGAGAGGGGTAATGGAAATTTTGACAAGCAATCCACTGGCGGCCGTAATTGTTGCAGGACTCGTAGGCCTATTCCTAGGCTGGGCCATGGCGCAATTCAAAAGAAGAAAATTAGAAAGACAATTCAAGGAACTTGAAACAGAGGCTTATGTGCCGCTGAGAACGAGTTACGAATCGCTTCAACGCGATCACGTTTACCTGGACGAAGAAAACGAGCGCCTCAAATCAGCGCTGGATGAAGCTCAGGCGGAACAGGAAAAGGCTGCAGGCGAACTCGAGGGCCTTAAAGGACAATCGGATGCGGTGATTAACGACTGGAAGTCCAAAGTGGATCGCATGAACGAAGACTTGGAGACCAAAGACAATGCCCTGAAGAACGAAAAGGAAAAGTGGATTGAGGAGCAGAAGGTTTTTTCGGACACCCTGACTGAAAAAGAGAAAGAGCTTCAGGAAAAGATCGAAGAGTTGCAACAATCACAAGTGCGCAACCGCGACCTGGAGCAAGCTTTGGAGAAGCAGAAAGAAGAGGCAGAGAACATGCTGGAGCAGTGGGAAAAGAAATTTGCCGAACTGGATAGCGCTTACTCCCAATACAAAGACCACACCGAGGGTAACAAGGAAGGCTTACAGGAAAAGTACGAGGCCCTTACCCAACAATTCGAGAACTACAAAAGAGAACGCGAAGGCCAGATGTCGGACTGGGAGCGCAAGTTCAATATGCTCAATGCAGAGTTCACGGAATACAAACGCAACGCAGAAGAGAACCGTCAGGATTGGGCTGCCCGCTACAACGGGCTGCAGCAGGAGTTCCAGAATTATAAATTCAACCGGGAAGGCGGAATGACCTCTGATTGGGAACAAAAATTCCTCGAAGTCAATACCCAGTTTGGGGATTACAAGAAGAAGGCCGAGGGAGAGCGTGTAGGATTGGTGCAAAAATACAATGCCGTATTGCGCCAACTCAATACCTTGAAGCAAGGGTCAACGGACCTCAACCCCAGTTCAGATTGGGAGCAGAAGTTCAATTCTCTGAATGCAGAATACACCGCTCTCAAAGAAAACAAGGAACCACAAGGCAACAACGGTTATACCAACGGTTTTAACGGAATTAACCGCACCTCTGAATGGGAGTTCAAATACCGTCAACTGAGCAATGAATTTGAAGAGTTCAAGCAGGAGATGGAACGAAAACTATCAGAGAAACCTAGAGAGATCGAAGTGATCAAAGAGGTGCCTGTCGAAGTAGTCAAGGAGGTTGAGGTTGTTAGGACTCCTAATCTGGAGGAACTGCAGCGATTACTGGCTCAGGCGGGTACGGTAGAAGTTTCTCGTCGGGTAGCTCGGGACTCCGGGAAAGAGGCCGGTAGCCTAGGCGATCGAAGCCCCTCTGATCCCAAGCCTCTATAAGAGGGGTAAACCAACTTGATTACTAGGGTTTTTTATTTACTTTTGGCTGCTTAGACCGAAGTACAGCGCTTGTGAAAACACAATATGTTTTTGACTTCGACAGCACCATAACCCGGGTCGAAGCACTTGATTTACTGGCCGAAATTAGCCTGGCAGGGCGTTCGGATAAAGAGGAGAGGATACGTAAAATCAGCAGTATCACAGATTTAGGTATTGATGGAGACATCTCTTTTACAGAGTCCCTTCAACGCCGGGTGGAATTGCTTGAGGCGCGCAAGGATCACTTGCCCGAACTTATCGAACAACTTCGTGGGAGGGTTTCCAAATCAATTGAAGAGAACAAAGAGTTTTTCGAAAACTTTCGGGATCAGATCTACATCATTTCTTGTGGATTTAAGGAATTTATTGACCCCATTATGGAGGCTTATTCAATTCCTTCTGACCGTATATATGCCAATACATTCGCCTTTAGTGAGGAGGGAGAAATTGTCGGTTTTGATCAGGACAACCACCTGGCCTCTCACAACGGTAAAATTGAGTGCCTAAGGGAACTTCAATTGCAAGGTGAAGTCCAAGTGATTGGAGACGGTTACAGCGATTATGTGATGAGAGAAGCCGGAGTAGCACAGAAGTTCTTTGCCTATACCGAAAATGTTTCTCGTCAAAAGGCAACAGCGAATGCCGATCATATTGCCCCGAACTTAGATGAATTTTTATTTGTGAACGATTTGCCTAGAAACCTTTCTTATCCCAAGAACAGAATCAAAATTCTGTTGCTAGAAAATATTCATTCTGACGCCTTTGAACGCCTTTCTGATGAAGGTTTTAGTGTCGAAATGGTTAGTCATAGCTTACCTGAAGCTGAATTGATTGAAAAAATAAAAGGAGTTCATGTTCTGGGTATTCGCTCTAAAACACAGGTGACACAAAACGTTTTACAAGCAGCAGATCGACTGTTGGCTGTTGGTGCCTTCTGCATCGGAACCAAGCAAATTGATTTGGAAGCCTGTAAAGACAAAGGAGTTATCGTTTTTAACGCTCCTTATTCCAATACTCGTTCGGTCGTCGAGTTGGCGCTGGGTCATATCATTATGTTGATGCGCTCCATTTTTACGCGCAGTACCGAAATGCACGAGGGGCAGTGGCAAAAGACCGCGGCCAATGCTCGGGAAGTACGTGGAAAGGTATTGGGTATTGTCGGCTATGGGAATATCGGAAAACAGCTTTCTGTTCTGGCCGAAGCCGTGGGTATGAAGGTCGTGTTTTACGATTTGGAAGATAAATTGGCCCTGGGTAATGCGCAAAAAGTATTTGACCTCAAAGACCTTTTGGCTCAATCCGATGCTGTATCTCTGCATGTAGACGATCATCCTGAGAATAAAAACCTCATCGGAGAGAAGGAGTTGGCTCTTATGAAACCCGGTTCTTTTTTGATCAATCTTTCCCGTGGATTTGTCGTTGATTTACCTGCTTTAAAAAAGAGTTTGGAATCTGGTCACCTCGGCGGAGCCGCTTTGGATGTTTATCCTTCGGAACCGCGTTCTAATGGAGCCTTCATGACGGAGTTGGCTGGGGTACCTAATGTAATCCTCACTCCGCATATTGGGGGTAGTACGGAAGAGGCGCAGCGCGATATTGCCGATTTTGTACCTGGAAAGATCATGGACTACATCAACTCAGGGAACACCGTGGATGCGGTCAATTTTCCGAATATTCGACTCCCTAAACAGCAGAATGCTCATCGTTTCTTGCATATTCACCAGAATGTACCAGGAATCATGGCCGAAATCAACCAGGTTTTAGCCAAGTACGAGATGAACATCAGTGGCCAGTATTTATCGACAGATAACAAGGTGGGTTATGTGATTACGGATCTTGATAAAGAGTACAACAAAGACGTAATTCAAGCCCTTCGCGAGATCGAACACACCATCAAATTCCGGGTGCTTTATTAGCAGGTAGAGGTCTTTGAACTACAACACTTAAGAGGCAAACGCCGTTTTAAGGGAGTTTCACAACAATTTTCTGTCTAGCACGGGGGCTTAGGGTATCTTTCACCAAAAGAAAGAGCTATAGTGTCTCGGCTAAAATCAGTAATCCAG
>CAZLGZ010000020.1:0-6933 GCA_964558965.1 uncultured Flavobacteriaceae bacterium | reverse complement strand
ATTTGAACAATCCGCAGCAAATCAACTTTGACTTGTTACGGGCCGATACGGATGAGTTCTATGTTATTATGGATGGCATAGTAACGGCTTTTCAACTCAAGAGCGAAAAAGACATACGAACGATCCGCTTAATTGAATTGCAATTGGCCGTCTTTTCTGTTCTGATTGTACTTTTTGAAATCTTCTATATTGTCATTCCTATACTGCAGCACAATGAAGGGCAGAGCACTAAGCTTCGTCAAATCGCTTGGCACCAATCCCACGCCTTTTCTTCTCACATGAAGAACATTCGAGATTTGGAATATGTGCTAAAAGTCGAAAAAAATCCCGAACGAAGAGAGGAGATTTACCGTTTTATCCAAGAGGAACTCGCCGCTTTGGAAGGGGTGTCCAGTCATATGAATGAGGCACTCAACAGCCGCGACACTACTCCCGAAAGTTCCCTGAAGTTACTTTGGCATCGTATAGAGAATCTACTTGAGAAAGTAGGGCTTATCCAAAAAGAGGACCTGAGTCAGGTTGAACTCATTCATGATGATAAGGTTCTTTCCGAATAATAGTAAAGGCCCGATAGAGTTGTTCCACAAAGAATAAGCGAACCATCTGGTGCGAAAACGTCATCCGAGAGAGGGACATCTTGGAATTTGCTCGCTTGTAAATTTGCTCATCAAAACCGTAGGGGCCACCCACCACAAAAACCAATCGTTTGGTACCCTGAACCATTTTCGACTCCAACTGTGCCGACCACTCTACCGATCGAAACTCTTTTCCTTTTTCATCCAGTAAAATCACCTGATCGGAAGGACTCAATTTTTTGAGAAGTAAATCTGCTTCTGCGCTTTTCTGTTGGGCAGGGCTGAGGTTTTTTCTTTTGACATCAGGCAGTTCCACGCGTTCAAAGCGAATGTAGTGGCGCAATCTTTTTTCGTAGTTCTCCAATAGACTGGAGATTTCTTTTGAATCTGTTTTCCCGATGCAGAGCAGACTTATGGTCATGAGTCATCTTTTGCTCAAAAGTAGTATTCCTGCTTAAACTGTGGACTGCACTTTTTGCTACCTTCGTTCGCATCAAAGAAGATGACTTTTATGATTAGTGAAGAACAATTCCAGGCTGAACTCGACCGCATCATACGCACCTCCTTACAAGAAGATATCGGAGAAGGAGACCACAGCTCTTTGGCTTGTATCCCGGCAGAGGCGGTAGGGAAGGCGAAATTACTGGTCAAGGATGAAGGAATATTGGCCGGCGTAGCCTTTGCGCAACAGGTTTTTCGGGCGGTGGATGCAGATCTAAAAATGGAAACCGTTCTACAGGATGGTGCAGAGGTGAACTATGGGGATATTGCCTTTTATGTCGAAGGTCGATCGCGTTCACTTTTAATGGCTGAGCGCTTGGTGCTCAATGCCATGCAACGCATGAGCGCAGTAGCCACCAAGACCCATTCCTATGTCCAATTGCTTGAAGGTACCTCTACCCAATTACTGGACACGAGAAAAACCACTCCGGGTATTCGGGCCTTGGAGAAGTGGGCCGTCCGAATCGGTGGAGGAGAAAATCATCGATTTGCTCTTTACGATATGATCATGCTCAAAGACAACCACATCGATTTTGCCGGAAGTATTTCGCAGGCGATTTCCCAAACCAAGAACTACCTGGAAGAGCTGGGCAAACCGCTGAAAATCATCGTCGAGGCCCGTAATTTACAAGAGGTCGAAGAAATTTTGGAATGTGGCGGTGTGTATCGTATTTTGTTGGACAACTTTGATTATCAAATGACGCGGGAAGCGGTGAAGATGATCGGTAATCAAAGCCTAACCGAATCTTCCGGAGGTATCACCAAAGAGACCCTTCGGGAATATGCCTTGTGTGGAGTAGACTATATTTCGTCTGGGGCTTTGACCCATTCGGTTCACAACCTTGATCTAAGCCTAAAAGCCGTATAGATGTCAGAAGCCGTAGAAGCCCGATTAGAACGAATTCCCATAGTCAATGCGTTGGCCCGCTTATGTAAGCGTATTCGCATTCCTGGTTTTGAAGGACTGTCGCTCTACGATCTGCTCGAAATTTACATTTACGGAATTGTCAAAGGGACCCTGTCTAGTCGGGCGAGTTCTATTGCTTTTAGCCTTTTTATGGCCCTTTTTCCGCTGATTATTTTCTTGGTCACCTTGCTTCCCTTTTTGTCTCCCTTCGTTGGGGAACACAATGGCGAGAGTTTTGACCAGGTTTTTCTGGGCTTCTTGGAATCCTTCTTACCGGATGCTTCTGCCAATTATTTCGCGGAGATCTATGAGGGGATCAAAAGCCAAAAGAGAGACGGTCTTTTGTCCACCACTTTTCTCTTGTCCATCTTTTTGGTGGCCAATGGGGTCAATGCCATTTTTGGAAGTTTCAACAACTCCTACCATGTCGAATTCGGCCGCGGCTTTTTTCGACAGTACCTCTACGCCTTGGTGGTTGGCCTGATCCTTTCGGTGGGTTTAATCGTGGGCGCCATGGGTTTCTTGTATTTCGAAATCTACGCCGTGGAGCCCTTTAGTGAATACCTGGGCAAAGCCTTTAGTATTGCAGAAGGTACAGCAGACAACTACGGTGTTGTATTGGCCAAGGTGCTGTTCTTTATGATCCTGAGTTACTTGACGGCGGCCATTCTGTACTTTTTTGGGACGACCAAAGGGGATCGGGCCCGCTTCTTCTCGCCCGGAGCTTTGATGACGACTTTACTCTTTGTCCTGACCTCTTATTTATTTGGGGTATACGTCGAAAAATTCGCGAGATACAATGAACTCTACGGCGCACTGGGAGGGCTTTTGATCCTGATGCTGTACATCTGGTTAAACTCAAATATCTTACTTTTGGGCTTCGAAATGAATGCCACAATTAAAACCCTTCGTAAAGACGCTCGCTTTTCGAAATCATGAGAGTTTTACCCTTTCTTTTCTTTTTTTCTGTTCTTTTTTCCGCCCAAGGCCAAAGTATTGAAGGCCTATGGCAAACCATTGATGACCAGACCGGGGAGGCCAAAGCGGTAGTCAAAGTCTATAAGAAAAGCGGCTTGCTCTATGGCGAAATCCAAGAAATTCTCGTCAAAGGCAAAGAAAATGCCCTGTGCGAAAAATGCCGTGGACCATTAAAAAACAAACCCTTGGTGGGGCTGTTCACTATCAAGGGATTTAAGGAGGACGACGGCTTTTACAAAGGGAAGCAGTTGTTTGACCCAGAACAGGGAAAATCATTTAGAGGGAAGGTATGGCTGGATCCCGATAACACCAACCACTTAAAGGTTCGGGGCTATTTGGGCTTTTTGTACCGAACCCAAACCTGGATTCGCCTGAGATAGAATCCCTTTACACATGCCAAACTTTGTAGATGTCATTTTGCCCCTCGCCATTGAGCGGGCCTATACGTATCGGGTTCCGGATGGGCCTGATTTTGATGTTCTCAAAGCGCAGAAGAGAGGAGTGCGCGTCAGTGTGCCCTTCGGTAAAAGGAAACTGTACACGGCCTTGACGTACCGTTTTCATCAGGAACCCCCTGGAGCTTACCAAGCCAAAGAAGTTCTGGAAGTGCTCGATGAGGAGCCCTTGGTCTCTGAACAGCAGTGGATCCATTGGCAATGGATTGCGGACTATTACCTCTGTACTCTTGGCGAGGTAATGAAATCAGCCCTCCCCAGTGCATTTTTATTACAGAGCGAAACCCAAATATTGCTCAATCCGGAAGAGCTGGTTTTGCCGGAAGATCTCAATGATGAAGAATATTTGATCTGGGATGCCCTTAAGATCAGAGAAAGACTCGAGATTGCAGAACTCTCAGAAATAACCGGTCGGAAACGCCCTTTAAAAGCCATTGAGAAGCTCCTGCAGCAAAAGAAGGTCCTCTTGGAAGAAGACCTCAAGGCGAAATACAGTGCGAAGAAGGAGAGAAGGTTAAGCCTGGGCGTAGACTATCAATTGGATTCAGGCCTGGAACGCTTGCTTCAGGACCTGGAAAGGGCGCCCAAGCAAAGAGAAATCTTAATGCAGTTCTTCCAGATGCAGGGCGGGAGTCAAGAAGGTGTTCCTCGGGTCCAATTACTCAAACGAAGTACCGCCGGAGCGGCTTCTCTCAAGTCATTGATTGATAAAGGAATACTCCAGGAGTTTGAGGTGGATGTAGATCGCTTGCCTTTAAGAAGCAATAGAGGGCCTGAAGCCGCCGTGGAGCTGAGCCCTAAACAACAAGAAGTACTCGAAACAATTCGGCTGGGAATAGAAGAAGGCAAGCCAGCTCTTCTTCATGGGGTGACGGCCTCCGGTAAAACAGAAGTCTTCGTCAAATTGGCGGAAGAGGTCATTGAGCAAGGAAAACAAGTACTCTATTTGGTCCCCGAAATAGCCCTAACCGTTCAATTGATTGAGCGATTAAAGCGGTACCTGGGCGGAAAGGTAGTGGTCTATCATTCCCGTTTCTCCCGAAATGAGCAGGTAGAACTCTGGTTAAAGACCCAGGCAGGAGGAGAACAAGTATCTGTTATTGTTGGAGCTCGTTCGTCTCTTTTCTTGCCTTTTAAGAATTTGGGACTTATTGTCGTCGATGAAGAGCACGAAAGCAGTTTTAAACAGTTTGATCCAGCTCCTCGATACCACGGTAGAGATGCGGCAGTTTACCTGGCCCACATTCACCGTTGTGGTATTGTGCTGGGTTCCGCCACTCCGAGTCTCGAAAGCTACTTCAATGCCCAGAACAACAAATACCTGTACACGGCGCTTTTAGAACGCTACAAACCTGTTGCTATGCCGGAGATCCAGATGATCTCCCTAAAAGAGGCCCAGCGGAAAAAGCAAATGAAGGGGCATTTTAGCCCCGTGCTGTACGAGGCGATTCAAGACCGCCTGGCTCGAAAAGAGCAAATCATTCTGTTTCAAAACAGAAGAGGCTATTCTCCTGTTTTGGAATGTACAGTCTGTGGACACAGCCCAGGTTGCCCTAACTGCGACGTCAAATTGACCTATCACCAAAACCGCAACCAACTGCGGTGTCACTACTGCGGATTTAAATCACCCGTCCCTAAACAGTGCGAAGCCTGTGGAACGCCTGGAGCTTTGCCCAAGGGATTGGGAACCCAACAAGTAGAGGAGGAGGTGAAGGAGTTCTTTCCGGAGGCCAGAGTACAACGAATGGACCAGGACACCACCCGCGGTAAAACGAGTCTGCAAAAAATTGTGCGCCAATTTGAACAGCAAGAGATCGATATCCTTATTGGGACACAAATGGTCACCAAAGGGCTGGATTTTGAGCGATTGGGCCTCGTGGGGGTTATGAATGCGGATAGTCTGATGAATTTTCCGGATTACCGAGCGCATGAACGGGCTTTTCAGTTGTTGATGCAAGTCGCGGGACGAGCAGGTAGGGCCTATGGTCAGGGGCAGGTCCTCATTCAGACTTATCAGCCGGAACACCCCTTACTGCAACAACTCAGTATGTATCAGTACTTGCCTTTTTACGAACAGCAACTAAGAGAAAGGCAACAGTTTGCCTATCCTCCCTTTGTTCGGATTATAAAACTCAGCCTTAAATCCAGAGACTACAACAAGGTTATTGAGGGAGCACGATGGATGGGAGAAGCCTTGAGGCAACTCAAAGGGTGTACTGTTTTAGGACCAGAGTTCCCCTTGATTCCCCGGATCCGCAACCAATACATTCAGCAAATCTTGGTGAAGTCTGCTCCGGGTTCCTCTGCGGCCCAAACAAAACAAAGCGTGAAAAGAATTGTGCATTCCTTTCACGCTATTGCTGCTTTTCGCAGTATTCGGTTGGTATTTGATGTTGATCATATCTGAGGAAGTGACCAGCACATTCCTCCTTTAACCCCCATGGTATTATACGTTAGCCAGGGCTTCCGCCAACTCGCTCTTTTTGTTACGACTCAATGGAATCTGACGTCCGCCAACTTCAACATTCTTGCTGTTGAATTTTTCGATCTTCTCGAGGTTCACAATGTAGGACTTGTGAATTCGCAAGAACTTTTCAGGCGGAAGTTGCTTTTCAAAGGATTTCATCGTTGACAAAATCACAATGTTCGCTTCGTCGGTCACCAACTTGATGTAATCACCAAGGGCTTCGATCCATTTGATGTCGTTGAGGATAACCTTACGTTTTTTAAGGTTACTCTTAACGAAGATATGCTCTTCGTCCTCGTCCGTTTTGTGCATTTGCTCGTACTTACCAACTGCACGACGTACAGAGGCCTCGAAACGGGCAAGTGTGATGGGTTTGTGTAGGTAATCCGTCACATCGTAATCAAACGCCTTTAATGCGTAGTCCGGTTTACCGGTAATCAAGATTACTTGAGGGGGATTTTCTAGGGCTTCCAGCAAGTCGAAACCATTAATGATCGGCATTTCAACATCGAGGAAAATCAAGTCTACCTCGTTGTTTTTCAAGCCGTTCTTGGCTTCTATGGCGTTGCTGTACTCCGCCACTAGGGTCAGATGCGGATGATTGTTGACCAATTTCGCCACTGCCATGCGCTGCATGGACGAGTCATCAACAATGATACTTTTAAGCTTCATAGATGGGGTGATTTGTGGGGTTAAATCATCGCTAAACTACACAAAATCCTCGATAAACGGCAACAAAAGATGTCAACTGAGCCTAGGCTGTTGTGTAATCTCGAATTAGCAGGATTAAACGAAAAAACCGCCATTTCTGTCATCCTTTTTTGGGCTTATTCTCGACAAAATCGACCGAGAAGCACCTCTTAATATACAAAACGATTCCTATATATAGGTATTATCCCTTGTCAGGCAATGGGAAGTCTTTTTAATTTGCATGCTCCTCTGGCCTAAATTATTAGCGGAAATCTTCCGCCTTTTCTTTGGTTAGCCTCATAAAATGATTAATTTTGCCGACCTTAAAAAGTTAACTGATATAACATTTTTATGAATCAT
>CAZLGZ010000019.1:4634-23299 GCA_964558965.1 uncultured Flavobacteriaceae bacterium | reverse complement strand
CTTTATGGCCTGGCTTGAAACCCGAAAATTTGCTCCCGTCATCGGCGCGCTTAAAGAGAAGCTCTTGCAGATGAAGGAAGAAGAACTCGATTTCCACGCCCGCAAATGGCCGGATTACAATGAAGAGCAGATGGATAAGTTTTCGGAACGTCTGATTCAAAAAATTACCAAACAAGTGGCCAACCACCTCAAATCGGCCAACGGAAGCACCGATACAAGCATCGAGTACATCGAGGCTATTTTTCAACTGGATACTGCCAAAAAATGAGTCAATCTTTGCTGCGTCTAGGGACACGCGACAGCGCTTTAGCGATGTGGCAGGCCAAAAAAGTACAATCCCTTCTAGCCGAAAAAGGGCAGGAAGTGGAGTTGGTGCCGATTAAGTCCGAAGGAGATATTGAGCTGGAAAAACCCCTTTACGAATTGGGGATTACAGGAATCTTTACCAAATCCCTGGACCTGGCCCTAATCCAAAACAAAATTGACTTTGCCGTGCATTCCCTCAAGGATGTGCCGACTGCTTTGGCCCATGGGCTTAAAATGTGGGCTGTACTCGAACGAGCCGATCACCGGGATGTACTGATTCACAAAGGCGCAGACTTTTTAGAAGACGAATACAGACCGGCCACCATTGCCACAGGTAGCCTGCGGCGTCAGGCCCAATGGCTACATCAATTTCCTCAACACCAAGTGACCAACCTGAGGGGAAATGTGCAAACCAGGTTGCAAAAACTCCAGGATGAAGATTGGCAAGGTGCCATATTCGCCCTGGCTGGTCTGGAAAGAATGGAATTGGTTCCAGAAAAAACCGAATTCCTCGATTGGATGATCCCCGCACCAGCCCAAGGAGCCATAGCGGTCGTCGGTCGAGAATCGGACACGGCCACGGAAGCCCTGTTATCGCAAATCAACCACCACGACACCCGTATCTGTGTAGAAGCAGAACGTCGCCTGCTCAGAGAATTGGAAGGGGGTTGTACCGCTCCTATCGGCGCCTACGCCTCTCTTCAAGGGGATGAAATGACACTCAAGGCAGGTCTCTTCTCTCTTGACGGACAAGAAGCAATCACCGCTGAGGATAAGGTCTCTAAAGAGCAAGGTCAGGATCTCGCCATTCAATTGGCCAAAGAAATCAAAGCCCATGGGGGTGATGCCATCTTAGAAGCGCTGCGAAATGGCTAGTCTATTGTCGACAAAGCGCCTCGATACACCCAATAAGAATCACTTGTTGGCATCCGGAATTGGAGTGGTTGACTACGATGCGATTTCGATTCAATTAACTCCTCCCGACCTCAAGTCCATTACCTCCGATAAGCCCATAACTCATCTTCTCTTTACCAGTCAAAATGGTTTCTTGGGATTTAAATCGGCCTTCGATCAATTGGACTCCGCGACCCAAGCCCACTGGCAACTCCCTGTTTTTTGTGTTGGAGAACGTACCTCTTCCCTTATCCACGAAGCCGGTTTCCAGGTCAGGGAATACTTCGAAAATGCGCAGTCTCTGGGCGAAGGAATACCCACCGAAAAAGGAATACACTGCGGTTACTTCTCAGGAAATCTAAGAAGAGAAAATCTTATTAAAGAACTGTATAACAGAGCTATAGGTTTTACGGAGCGAAAAACATACCAAACGGTTTTGAAGCCCAAAAGCTTTGAACGCCCTTTCGACGCCATTCTCTTTTTTAGCCCGAGTGGAGTCCAGAGCTTCACCCAAAACAATACGCTTAAAGAGGCCATGGCTATTTGTATTGGTTCGACAACGGCGGCAGAGATTCAGAATCATACCGAAAAGTATATTGTTGCTCCAAAGCCAACGATAACTCAGGTCATTCTGCAGAGTATCAACTATTTTAAACAACTTAAAGGCGCGGATTAAGGCCGCATCAAAACGCACTATGGACGCGAATTCAACTAAAACAACTCCCAAGAACGATCTGCTACTCCGAGCCCTGCGAGGAGAAAAATTGGATCGACCTCCCGTATGGATGATGCGTCAAGCAGGGCGCTACCTACCAGAGTTCCGAGCGATTCGGGATCAGTATGACTTTTTCACCCGTTGCCAGACTCCGGAATTGGCCTCTGAAATTACCGTGCAGCCGATTCGCCGATACGGAATGGACGCAGCCATCCTTTTTAGTGATATCCTGGTTATTCCACAGGCCATGAACATCGATGTGGAGCTCCGCCCAAATTTCGGCCCGTATCTCCCGGAACCCATCCGAACCCGAAAAGACTTGGACCGAGTTATTGTACCTGATGTGCATACGAGCCTGGATTATGTCTACAAAGCCATTGAACAAACCTTGGAAAAACTGGACGGGGAGATTCCTCTCATTGGTTTTGCAGGATCTCCCTGGACCATATTGTGCTATTGCGTTCAAGGCCAAGGGAGTAAAACATTTGATCTGGCCAAGGAATTCTGTTTTTCTCAGCCGGCCCTGGCGGAAGAATTACTTCAAAAAATCACGGATACCACCATTGCCTACCTCAAAGCCAAGATAGCCGCCGGAGTCCATGCGGTGCAGGTATTTGATTCCTGGGGTGGTCTTTTAAGCCCTGCAGATTTCGACCGTTTTTCTTTGCCCTATATGCAGCAAATCGTAGATGAGCTCAAGGATCTCTGCCCGGTCATTCTGTATTCTAAAGGAGCCTGGTATGCCCTGAATAAAATGTCAAAAACGGGGGCAAGTGCCCTCGGTGTTGACTGGACTTGTACGCCGGAAACCGCTAGAGCCCTTAGCGGAGGAAACATTACCTTACAAGGCAACTTCGACCCGGCTCGATTGCTTTCGCCTCCCGAAACCATTTCGGCCATGGTCAAAGAAATGATTGATTCCTTCGGCACAACAAACTATATTGCTAATCTGGGCCATGGTATACTCCCCCATATACCCCTCGAAAATGCAAAGGCCTTTATCGATGCTGTAAAAAATTATTCGGCGTGAACCCAATGACCGTCATCCGCAAGGCGAATATGAAAGAACTCTGGCAGCTTATGCTCTTGGGGTTACGTCATCCTCGTTTTGTTTTTCCGACCTTGAATGCCACCAAAAAAGCCCTGTCCATCAGTCAGCAGTACTACGGAAGGGCCCACTCCAAGAACGGACCGGCCAACGCTTTTCGACACGCTATATGGAACTACTTAATTGCGCAGGACTGCTATAAAAAGTCCAGAAAAATGGACAAAGTTCTGCGGTGGACCAAGCGAATCACAGACTGGCACGAAAAACTGTTTCCAAACCCGGAATCTGACCGCTTTATGGACTTACACAACAACGCCTTCGGTCGACGTTTTTTTGAAAAATCTCCTGAATTGCCGAAGATGGAATTGATCGCCAAATTACAGGAAGCCGCGAGCAATGCTGTTCAAATCCACGATACACGTCAAGATATAGACGTCAAAGAATCCATGGTTTACCTGAAAAAAGCCGAATTATGAAGACCCCATTTCAAGCCTATATTCTAGAGCTTCAGGATCAGATAACATCGGCTATTGAAGCCCTCGATGGGAAGGCCAAGTTCCAGGAGGATCACTGGAAGCGCCCTGAAGGAGGCGGCGGTCGAACACGTGTTATTGCCGAAGGGGCCGTTTTCGAAAAAGGCGGTGTAAACACCTCTTCCGTGCATGGACCCTTGCCCAAAAGCATGCAAGACTACTTCAAACAACCGGAAGCAGATTTTTTTGCTTGTGGGCTGAGTCTTGTGCTGCACCCGCGTAATCCCATGGTGCCGACAGTACACGCAAACTGGCGGTATTTTGAAATGTATGACAAAGAGGGGCAACTACTGGATCAGTGGTTCGGAGGCGGATTGGATTTGACGCCGTACTACCTTTTTGAGGAAGACGCCCAGCACTTCCATCAAATCTGTAAAGAGGCCTGTGACCGGCATCACCCGGAATTCTACACATGCTTCAAAAAACGTTGCGATGAGTACTTCTGGAATCACCACCGCAATGAAGCCAGAGGCCTGGGCGGGCTCTTCTTCGATTATTGCCGCCCGGATCAACCGCTAAGTCTCGAACAATGGTATGCCTATGTCACCGATGTGGCCGATCATTTCTTAGACGCTTACCTGCCTATAGCCGAAAGACGGAAAGATCTCCCGTATTCAGACGAGCAACGCCAGTGGCAAGAAATTCGCAGAGGTCGTTATGTCGAATTTAACCTGGTCCACGATAAAGGGACCTTGTTCGGTCTTCGCACCAATGGACGTATAGAAAGTATTCTGATGAGCCTGCCCCCTGTTGTCCAGTGGGCCTACGATCATCAGCCCGAAAAGGGAAGTCCGGAGGCAAAACTTCTGGAGGTTTTAGCCCATCCCAAAGAATGGGCCAGTCCTACAATTGCCGAAAATTCTGAAAAATAATTTAGTACCTTTCCTACACCAAATTAAAACCGATGAAAACACTAGTCCATCTCCAAAAAGGCCTTGTCCTTTTGGCTCTTGCCCTTGTTTTTAGCTGCAATACGATCAGTTCCGAGGACTTTGTGATGACCAATGATAATACCGATCGGTTTTCTCTGGAACACCGCTACTGGGTTGGGGTAGACGATCAAGGTGTCGCTACAGATACTATCGGAATCGAAGCCCGTGGTTATTCGCCTAATACAAAAAGGAAGATCTGGATTTTGGAACCCAATCCGAACCCAGACGGCTCCACTCCCATCTACATTCGCTACCAAAGTTCTGAACCGAATCGCGGGGTTTACCAAATCACCTCCTACGATGAGGAAGGCCGAAGCATTCAATTCCTGACCGGTTTTTACCGTCCGGATCGTTCCGAATTGGTTCTCTATGAACCCAGTGATGACGCCATGGCCCGTTTGACCGAAAAACTCAAAAAAACGGACCTACAGTACGAACTGAAGAAAGACAAAATTCATTTTAAAGCGGAAACAGCCCAAAAGCATGCCGATGTGATTCTCGAAATGCTCATAGACTTTAAAAATCCGGAGGACTTTAATGACTCCCTCATTCTTCGAGGAGTAGATGACAAGGCCGCCCTTGAAGCCTTACTAGCCACAGCGAAAAAGAATTAGGCCCACTGCAGACATGAAACAAAAAATCTACCAGATCGACTCTTTTGCCCGGAAGGTTTTCCAGGGAAATCCAGCGGCCGTTTGCATTTTGGATTACTGGCCAAGTCCAGATCAAATGCAGGGGATTGCTGAAGAAAACAACCTTTCAGAGACCGCTTTCGCCGTAGCGGTAGGAGACCACTTTACCCTGCGGTGGTTTACCCCCGAAAACGAAGTGGACTTGTGTGGACACGCCACCTTGGCCACCGCTTTCGTCTTAAAAGAATACTACGGGTACAAGAAAAAAACAGTCGTTTTTGATTCCCCGAGAAGTGGTCGTCTGGAAGCCCACTTCGAGAAGGATGGAAAAATCAGATTGAACTTTCCTTTGGACCCGCCCATAGGGCTGGAAAGTCTCCGTGAAATGAACGAGGCTATTGGATTGGTGCCTCAGCGCACCCTAAGAGGAAAAACCGACTTCATGCTGGTCTATGATTCTGAAGAGACCATTCGAGGATTGGAACCCGACTTCAGTCTCTTAAATAAAATCAATGCCCGAGGAATTATTGTAACCGCTCCTGGGGATGAAGTGGACTTTGTATCTCGCTTCTTTGCGCCAAAATGCGGTATTCCGGAAGATCCGGTTACCGGATCAGCCCATACGACCATGGTCCCTTACTGGGCCAAAGAACTGGGAAAAACCGAATTTGTCGCCAAGCAACTCTCTAAACGAGGAGGAGAGCTTTGGTGTAAATTGGATGGTGACCGGGTCGAGATTGCCGGTTACGCAACGCCTTACCTCATTGGTGAAATCGATATCAACTCCCCCACATCATGATTCAATTTAAAAGAAACCGGAGACTCCGTGTTTCTCCGGCCATGCGTCACTTGGTACAAGAAAACCAGGTGACTCCTAAAGACTTTATCTATCCGCTTTTTATTGAAGAAGGATCTCAAAGCCGAACGCCCATTGGGGCCTTACCAGGGCAATTTCGCCTGACTTTGGATCTTCTGGCGGATGAGGCCAAAGAAATTGTTGCCCTCGGGATCCCGGCCGTATTGCTTTTTGTAAAAGTCCCCGATGAGCTTAAAGACAACCAAGGGAAAGAAGCACTCAATCCAAACGGTCTGATGCAGAGAGCGATTCGCGAAATCAAATCGGCCGCTCCTGAACTCCTGGTCATGACGGATGTGGCCTTAGACCCGTATTCCATTTATGGGCATGATGGGGTTGTGGAGCAGGGGCAGGTTCAAAACGATGCTACGATTGATGTTTTGGGACAAATGGGCCTCAGCCATGCTCAAGCCGGAGCCGATGTGCTCGCTCCCAGCGATATGATGGATGGGCGTATTGCCAAAATCAGACAAAGCCTCGAAACTCAAGGGTATTCCGATACCGGAATCATGAGTTATTCCGCCAAATACGCCAGTGCCTATTACGGACCCTTTCGGGAAGCCCTGGATTCCGCCCCGGTCGATGAAAAAGGAATTCCCAAAGACAAATCCACTTACCAAATGGATTCGGCCAACGCTAAGGAAGCCCTGCGCGAAACCCAAATGGACATTGACGAAGGCGCCGATATTGTTATGGTAAAACCCGGGATGCCCTATTTGGATATTGTCCGTAGTTTAGCGACTCAGATTCATACTCCCATTGCCGTCTATCAGGTTTCTGGTGAATACGCCATGCTGAAGGCTGCCGCCGAAAAAGGCTGGCTCAACCACGATGCAGTAATGTTGGAACAACTCCTGGCCTTTAAACGAGCCGGAGCCAGTATGATCGCAACCTATCATGCCAAGGACGCCAGTCGTCTATTGGGGTAAACAGCCCTTGAACTATGTATACCAGACACCTCTATTCTGCCAGAGCCTTTGCACGCTGGACCCGATGGGAAACACTTTTCTTTTTGGCGCTCGCCGCCCTCGTCGTGGTGCTCTACCACGTCTTTGAGTTTACCTTTCTCAATGTGCCTTGGACGCCTGTTGCCCTCATTGGTACGGCCGTCGCCTTTATCGTCGGTTTCCAAAACAACGCCGCCTACGGTCGGATCTGGGAAGCCCGGAAAATTTGGGGTGGAATCGTTAACACTTCACGTACCTGGGGGATGAAAGTCCAGGACATGGTCAACAACCGCTACACGGACAACCCCGTCTCAGAACGCGAGCTGAAAAAGATTCAAAGAGAATTGGTATACCGCCACATTGCCTGGCTGAGTGCGCTTCGACACGGTATGCGTCAAAAGAAAAAATGGGAGGTCTCGCACCTTAGTCACACCAACAGAGAGTGGCACCGCATCGCCTACATTCCCGAACAAACCACACCGTTAAAAGATGATCTGCTGGAATACCTCAAACCCAAAGAAATTGAGCATGTCATGTCCAAGGGCAATAAGGCAACGGCCCTTCTCTACCTGCAATCCAAACACCTGAAGGAATTGGTGGATCGAGGGCTCATCTGGGAATTCTCCTTTTTAGAACTCGAAAACGTACTCCAGGAACTCTTCACCCTCCAAGGCAAATCTGAGCGCATCAAGAACTTCCCTTATCCCCGACAATACGCCAGTTTGGCTTACTATTTTGTGCGGGTATTTTTATTGCTTTTGCCCTTCGGTATTGTTCCTTCCTTTCAAGACATCGGTGACCACATCGCGGAGCAGTTCCCCATGATCGGTCAGGAATTCATCTGGTTGTCTGTGCCCTTCTGTGCAGCGGTCAGTTGGGTGTTCTACACCATGGAGCGCATTGCCCGTGTGGGCGAGAATCCTTTTGAAGGAAACCCCAACGATGTACCCATCTCGACCATCTCGAGGGGGATCGAAATTGATTTGCGTCAGCAAATGGGCGAATCAGACGAAGAAATCCCGGATCAATTCCCCGAAACCTACCACGTTCAAATGTAGGGGGATCAACTGCCGGATTTCTTTGCGAATCCTTACTTTTACAAGAACAACTTAAGGCCAAGAGAACAACATGGGTTTACTCCTTTTCTACGCGTTTATTTCTATCCTGTTCTCCTTTTTGTGCTCCATACTGGAAGCGGTTTTGCTCAGTGTCACCCCGACTTTTGTCAACCTGAAAAAGCAAGAAGGCAAACCCTATGCCCGCGCCCTGGAAGAGCTTAAGAAGGATGTTGACAAGCCGCTGATCGCCATCCTAACACTCAATACCGTTGCCCATACCTTCGGAGCTATTCTGGTAGGGGTACAAGCCAAATACGCCTATGCCGATATGTTCGGCAGCCAACCGGAATTTCTGGGCATGCCCTTTTCAGAGGAAGCCATGGTCGGGGTTGTTTCGACCATCATGACCCTTTTGATTTTGATCGCTTCTGAAATCATTCCTAAGACCATCGGGGCCACCTACTGGAAGCAGTTGGTGAATTTTTCGACCCGCACCTTGCGCATCATGGTCCTTATCCTCAAGTACACCGGAATCCTTTGGATCCTCCAACTCTTTACCAAACTCATCGGTAAAAAAGGGTCGCATGGAAGCGTATTGAGCCGTGAAGACTTTACCGCCATGGCCGAAATTGCGGAAGAAGAGGGCGTGGTTGAAGAATCAGAATCCAAGGTGATCCGCAACCTCCTGACCTTTGACGAAATTCAGGCCAAAGACATTATGACCCCTCGGACGGTTATCAAAATGGCCCCAGAATCCATGTTGATTCGGGAATTTTTTGAGGCGAACCGCCAACTGCGCTTTTCACGAATTCCCCTTTACGGCGAAAACCACGACCACATTACCGGTTATGTACTCAAGGACCAAGTCCTCGAGAGTTTGATTGACGAGAAAGGGGATCAACCCCTGGTCACCCTTAGACGAGAAATTCAGGTAACCGAACGCAGCAAACCCCTCCCTGAACTCTTCAACACCTTTGTAACCAACAGAGAGCATATGGCTCTGGTAGTCGATGAGTACGGGAGCGTGAGCGGTTTGGTCACCATGGAAGACGTTATCGAAACCCTTTTGGGTCTTGAAATCATGGACGAAAGCGATAATGTCGAAGACTTGCAGTTATTAGCACGTAAAAACTGGGAAGCCCGTGCAAAACGCTTGGGCCTCCTCAACGATAAGCCTGATAGTGAAGAGCCTGAATCCTGATTACGAATACTGTACACTACAGACACCTTTTGGGAAAGCCCTCCTCGGATGGCGGCCCGAAGGCCTGGCCATATGCCGTTTGCTAAAGGATTCCGAAACCCTGCCTGAAGGTATCATTCCTCTCGAACAACCCTCCCCTTTGTTAGCGCAAGCCAGACAAGAACTCAAAGAGTACTTTGACCAAAAACGAGATCGCTTTAGCATTGAGCTTTACCCGGAAGGAACACCCTTTCAGCAAAAAGTATGGGACGCCTTGCTCCAAACCGAATGGGGCGAGACCATGAGTTATTTAGAACTCTCAAAAAAGTTAGGGGATCCAAAAGCCATTCGAGCAGTAGCCTCAGCAAACGGTCAAAATCCACTATGGATATTCATTCCCTGCCACCGCATCATTGGTTCCAATGGGGAGTTAACGGGCTACGCCTGGGGTCTGGAATGCAAGTCTTGGTTGCTCAATCACGAATCCAAAACACCTCAGCTGACCCTTAATCTCTAGCGATAATAGCCGTTGGTATATAAGGTAATTCTCTCTGGGCGAGAATACTCCCTCCGGCGTCCAGAATAAGCACGCCACCTTCGACTGAGTTGTCGGTCGTTTGGTAACCATAGCCCAAATAATACGGCGGTGGACTTCCTTGGCCCACCCCTTTTGCCGTAAACACCAAACGCAGGCCCCTTTCATCTTCCAGCTGCAACCGGAGCGCATTGATATCAACCAGGCGATTGATGCCATCGTCCAAATTGATCTGGGCCGGCCCATCCACCACAGGAGAAGGCTGAGCATAGGTAAAATAATAGTAGAAATTACTCCCGATCAGTTCGGCTTGCACCGGACCTGGCTGAAAGAACTGATTGACCTCAAGGGTATTGGAAAATAAAAATTCCAAGGAGTTGAGATCGTAAACTTCAAGTTCAGGATTCACCCCCAAGCCACTGCGCAAGACCCCTAGCTGTTGATTCTCCGTGACAAAATAAGAAGGGGAAGCACCGCTTCCCAGGTCAAGGGTTCCCTGCAGCTGGAAGTTCTCTAACTGGTAGACGGCAATTTTATAATTCCCGGTGCCCGACTGGTAACCCACCAACAAAAAGCCATTGGCCACCAGGGGAGGATACACTTCCTCCACTCCGAACTCCACCGTAAACTCATCCGTTATTGCCGTGTTTAATCCCATCCTTAACAGGCTGAGGTTCTTGCTCCCCACCGGAGCAAAAAAGGCCAGATAAATACCCTCATCGGCATCGGCTCCCCAGATAATGGAGCGCTCTGGACTGTTGATGTAAAAACCGGCAATACTGGTCAAAATCCCATTGGTGGGGTTGGTTCGAAAAAGACTAAAGGCCCCTCCTTCAAAAGAGTAAAAAGACAATTCATTTTGGTAGTCCCGCTGGATCAGGTAATCCAAGGGTACTCCAATCTCTGCGGTCAGGTTTCGACTCGCAAACACCCCGGTTTGAGGGTTGTAAATACTGGTGTAGACCGAAGTAAAATCCTCCCCGACCAAAATGACTTCGTCGGGATCTTGGGGTTCTGGGGGCTGTTGTACCGTTTCAGTCGTACACGAAAAGAAACCGAAGAGCACCAGGTAAAACCCTAATCTTCTTATTTTCATAGCAAATACTTGCTCATAAGATAGGCATTATTTTGCCGCCCTAATACTGTTCCCATGTCCGATAAGCCCCGGTTTTTGCAAATGATTCCCGTTTTACCTTCTGCTAATATTAAACGGGATGTCGCCTGGTACGCCCAGCATACCGGATTCGAATGGAGTTTTGGGGACGATATGTACTGCGGACTGGTCCGGGATGGACTCGAAATTCATTTGCAGTGGCATGCCGATAATGAAGACGACCCCTTATTAGGGGGTTCCGTAATCAAGCTCTTTGTGAATACCATCGAACCTTACTTCAAAGAGTTTGTCGAAAGGGGAACGGTTCAGGCCGATCGGCTGAGAGAAAACACCCCCTGGGGTACCCATGAATTTGGTTTTTTTGACCCCAATAAAAATGCGATTTTCCTGGTGCAAGATGCCTAAGAGCTACTCCTTGTAAAACTTAAGTGCCGCCCAGTCGTCTCCCTCCGTTTCTACCTGTAAAAAATAGAGTCCTGAAGAAAGTAAGGAGGTATTGATAGCGCCTTCATTCTTCCCTTTCATCACGACGGTGCCCGCCGAATTGACGATTTGGTAATTCTTGTCAGTCATAGAAACCGATGTCATCAAAAAGGCTCCCGCAGGGTTAGGGAAAATTCTCGGGCCTGTTGTTCCATTAGAAAGTGGCGCCAAAGAATCCTCCTGATAGTGTATCACCAGAGGTACTGAGGGGTTTGAACCGAAGCCCAAACCGCAAACCGCGTACACTTCAAATTCGTAAAATCCACCAAAGAAGAGGTTGTCGAATCTGTGTTGGTTTCCGTCCACTTCAACATACTGCCAAGGCTCTCCCAACTGACGGTAAGCAATGCGGTACTGATTCGTGCCTGCAGGAGACCAAGCCAAAGTCAATTGCTGGCTATCCAGAGAAACTACCTCCACATTTTGAGGTTGTTGTGGACGACAATCCGAAAAACGAGCTCCACTGATCAAAAGGCTATAGGCCTGGCGCTCTTCGAGCAGTTCCCCCTTGTGGCGAACCACCAATTCAAAACTTCCCTGAGGATCAAATACCTCGATTTGTTCGTAAGGATCCACACGATTATCGCCTGGAACTGCCGGGCTTTCGGCCGCTAAGCGGTTCAAAACCCAGGGCTGGAATTCCTGCCCATTTTGGTACAAACGAATATCCAAATCGTGAACCAGGGCCGCAACTGGGTTATTGGCGTCTAGGCGCTGTGCCTCCCCTGGAACATCGGTCCAACTGATCGAAACCCGCAAAGGTTGATCTCCCATGGCCTCCAGGGTCATGCGGTGTTCCCCTCCTCTCTCGAGCTTTTCTTCCAGCAGAGCACTCGAGTAATTGAGTTGCTGTAAAAAATGGATGCCATTTAATGCATTAAAAGCACCCCATCCCATTTGGTAATCGGGACCTTCCTCATTGATTTCGGTAGCCGTGTGCAAGGCCAGCCCTTTTAAAGAGGCGGCAGACAGGGTTCCCTGATTCAACTCCTGCGCATACTCCTGCAAAAGCAAAAGCCCTCCACTTACTGCTGGAGCCGCCATTGATGTTCCCGAGGCAGTACCGTAGGCTTGGTTCCCGTTTGCGCTTGCTGCTTCGAGCAAGGTTCCATCCGAAATTAAATCCGGCTTGATTCTTCCGTCATCCGTCGGGCCAATGGAACTATAAGAGTTGAGATTGGCTTCAACAGCATAGTTTCCTTCCCATTCCAAACGAGCAGAACCGATGGTCAGGCTGTTTTTAGAAACGGAAAAGCCCAACAACTCATCAAAACCTTCCTGAGGCGAGCCGTAAAGCGGATCCTCATTGTGAGCAAGGCCTCGGCTGTTTCCGGCCGCATTGACCAAGAGGTAATTCTTTGCGGCATACATAAGGGCGTCCCAATCACGAGAAGCTGCGATATAGCATCCAAAATACCAATCCGGCACGTTTTCGCTTTTGATCCCATAGGAGTGATTAGAAATGCGAAGCCCATCGGCGGCAGCTTCTGCAACTTCCAGTTTATCGGCGTTCCAGTCGTATACCCTTCCTTGGCCTTGAGGCAGCATCCCTTGGGCCTCTGATCGCAAACCTTGGGCTAAGAGTACACTAGCCACTTGGGTAGTATGGTTGTCTAGTTCTGTGCTCTGGTCCCATTGAAAAACACGCCCGCTAATTTCTTGGTGGGAATCCAAGACCGCACCAGCATCCCAGATGCCTACTTGACTTTCTCTTCCCTGAGGAGGGTTAGAAAGCTGCGCCTGCCGTGGTATTGAGACCACACGTGTCGCTTCTGCGGCCGTCGACTGCGTCGTATAATACAAGGCAATCCCTTCTGGCGTAAACGAAATGGGCTTGATCAGAACCCCATCTTTCTCATATCCCTGCAAGCTCTGTTGCTTTTGGGCGAGTAGGCGATTAAATAATTGGGTCGTTTGGTCCTGCTCCAACTGAAAACGCTGAATCAATTGATCCAGGTTTTCGGCAGTGGATTGAGCACTGACCGTGGTGGCTGAAAGGGCTAGAAGCAGTGCCCAAAACACACCAGATTTTCGGTTGTTGTTCTTGAGGAACATGGTAGGTTTTGTAAGATTTGGACTACCAATTTACCTCAACAACCAAAGGAGATCAACAAATTGTACGATTATTCGATCAACAACGTAGCTTTTTTCTTACGCCTGTTGTGAAACTAAATATTCTTGTGGTCTGATCGATTAAAGACGCGACTATTTTCGCTTCAAAGCCACATAAACGGGGAAGTGATCGCTGTATCCACCCCGGTATTTCGGCCCTCCATACGTTCGGAAAGGACTGCCTTTAAACCGCCCCTTATACTGGGTTAAAAAGCGCGGTGAATAAACCGAAGCATCTCGAAAAGCTGGACCCTCGGATTGGCCTTGAAAAAAGGCCGGGGAAAGTAGTATTTGATCAAACAAGGACCATTTCCCTTTAAAAAACGCACTTCCCTGCCCCGATTTTTTGACCTGCTGAAATGGATTAATTAAAGAGACACTTTCGTCCAGCAAGCGCACACTTGGGCTTTCTGGACCATCATTAAAATCACCCATTACGACGATATAAGGGTTGCTCTCTTTCTGCTCCAGGGTATTGATGTGGCGCAAAACGGTTTCGGCGGCTTGCAGTCGCTTTTCTTCGGTTTCCTCAACCCCCGCTCTTCTGGACGGCCAGTGGTTGACAAACAGGTGAATCAGATCTTCCCCCCACATTCCATTGACGTATAGAATGTCTCGGGTATAGTCCCGGTCTCCGTCCTCCTCGGTTAAATAAACAGGAATTCGTTCCTGGTGGAGTAACTGAAAAACATCTCGGTTGTATAGCAAAGCGGTGTCGATTCCCCTTTCGTCCGGTGAATCAAAGTGGGCGATTCCGTAATTGATCTGGTTGAGAAACTTGGTCTCTAAAAGACGTTCGATCACTCCTCGATTCTCGACCTCCGCGAGGCCTAAGAGCACAGGGGGTTGCATCGATACATCGTCACCAATTCTTCGAATCGTCTTAGACAGCTTATTCACCTTGTGCCGAAAACGCTTGGGTGTCCAGGCCTTTTTACCATCTGGAGTAAAGTCGTCATCCAGTGCGTGGGGGTCGTCCTTGGTGTCAAAGAAGTTCTCCAGATTGTAAAAAGCCACAGTTGACACTTGGGTATCGACCGTTTTCGATCGGCGATAAAAGTTCAGATTCATGGGCTTTAGTTAGATTTGCAATTTATTGATTTATGCTTGAGCAGAAAGAAAGAACCTATGAAAAGACCGTGTTGATCGGAGTGATCAATTCGCGTCAGAACGAGCAAAAAGTCACGGAATACCTGGATGAGCTGGAGTTTCTTACCCAAACAGCGGGCGGAGAAGTGCTGAAGCGATTTGTCCAACGCGTAGAAAAGCCCAATGCCAAAACCTATATCGGAAGCGGTAAAATGGAGGATGTTCAGGAGTTTGTGAAAGAGCATGAAATCGGTTCCGTGATTTTTGACGACGAGCTCAGTCCTGCCCAGCAAAACACCATTGAAAAATTACTGAAGTGCAAGATCCTGGACCGTACCGGTTTGATTCTTGACATCTTCGCGCAAAGAGCGCAGACCAGTTATGCCCGAACCCAAGTGGAACTGGCGCAATACGAGTATTTACTGCCCCGATTAACGGGTCTTTGGACGCACTTGGAACGCCAACGTGGTGGTATCGGGATGCGTGGACCCGGTGAAACCGAGATTGAAACTGACCGCCGTATCGTGCGCGACCGAATCGCCTTACTCAAGAAAAAGCTCCTTAAAATTGACCGGCAAATGGGTGTGCAACGCGGGAATCGCGGGGCACTTGTCCGCGTAGCCCTAGTTGGTTATACCAACGTCGGGAAGTCCACACTGATGAATGTGGTTAGTAAGAGTCAAGTCTTTGCCGAAAACAAACTCTTCGCCACCCTGGATACCACTGTTCGCAAGGTCGTCTTAGGCAATCTTCCCTTTCTTCTCAGTGATACCGTAGGATTTATCAGAAAACTACCTACACAGCTCGTAGAGAGCTTTAAAAGCACCTTGGACGAGGTAAGAGAAGCCGATCTTCTTCTGCACGTGGTGGATATTTCTCATCCCAACTTCGAAGAGCACATTGCTTCGGTCAACAAAATTCTGGAAGAAATTGGCTGCATGGATAAGCGCAGCATTACCGTTTTTAATAAAATTGATCAGTACCATCCCGAACCATTAGATGAAGATGACCTGATTACCGAACGGGAAGCCCGCCATTTCACTTTGGAAGAATGGCAAAAAACCTGGTTCTCTCGCCTTGGAAATCGCGCCCTTTTTATCTCGGCGACCGAAAAAGAAAATCTGGAAGTCTTCCGGAAAAGAGTATACAAGGAAGTGCGCGACATTCACGTCACGCGCTTCCCGTATAACAATTTTTTGTATCCAGAAAATCTGGATGAATATGGCTCGGAAGAGCCGTCTTAGTTGATGGAGTAGCTCAGACCCAAAGTCCAGTAGGTCTGCAATTCATTGTCGAGGTTCTCGAAAGTAACATCGGTGTTACCCAAGGTGTTCACCTGGTAGTTTAAGGCTTCCTGACGGTTGTTTCTCAATCCAAAATCAAACCCAACACCAATCACCTTCCACAAAGTGTAAGAGAAGGAGTTAATCCAAGTCCAGTTACTCAAATCACTACTCTCGTAGCTGTTGAACATCGACAGGTTAGACTTAAAGCTTACCGCGCCTATTTGCTTGGTGTAATCAGCTACAATTTTGGCACCCAACGAAGAGTTGAAAATGGTGTCCTCGTTACTGAACACAAAGTTGTAGTTCAAAGGATGAATCACCACCACCAAGTCGTTGATCGGAGTCCAGGTTGCACCCACACCCAAATCCAAGTAACCCGGATCGTTGAAATTGCTTAAAACAGTCGTTCTGTACTCACCCAGTCCAGAAACGGCCCACTTATCGCTTAGCTTACGGCCATAAAGCGAGCTGAGGTTAAAGACGTCTGTGGCTTGTCTGAAACCGGAGTTGTCGGTATCATCATCGCGGTCATCCAATTTCACCCAGTTCAGGTTGATATTGGCCGAGTTTCTCCAAAAGAATTTTTCTTCTTTTTGATTGGCGTAAGCATTAACCGTAAAACCGATGTTTCCGGAATTGTTGTTTGGGATGCCTTGTGCAAACCAGTTGTTGAAACTCGAAATGTTAGTACCGATGGTTCCAAAGGCACCCACTTTCCAGCCGGGAAGGGCGTCAATTTGTGCCTGTAGGGCATTGGCTCTTCCCTGAATTTGGGCAATGGAGTCCTTTTTGGAAGCGAGCTTAGCTTTTAGCTCTTCTTCTGTCTCTTGGGCGAATACCCCCAACGGTAGGGCAACCAAGGCCCAAAGAATCATTTTTTTCATATGGTATAGAATAGTGCTTATTAGACACAAAAGTACACGGAAGTCACACTATTCACAACCTTATCGCTTAAATAGGGGAACCGCGGAACAAGCTTCACCGTACATCACTTTTTTTGCTACGGCTTGTAGTTTTTCCATGGCCATCAAGTAGGCAGCGGGAGGAACGGCCTTTTCTGAACACCCCTTCAAAATGACGGCTTTGTCTTGATAGGAGCTATAATCCAATTCATTAAGAATATCCTGGTAAAGGGAGGAATTCAATTCTTCCTCGCGTCCGAGGACTACTTTTTTGGCAAAAGGCAAAAGGGAGGAACAAACCAAAGTGTAGCCCCAAGCAGGAATAATAGCATCCGTACTGCAGTACAAAGCGATGTAGTGGTCCTGATAGATGGACCAGTCAAAAGCCTTGAGAGCAGCTCGAAACTCTTTCTCTTTAAGTATGAGTCCTGCGTGTAACCACTGGGACAAATCGATTTCTGTCCGCTGACCTTCCGGAAAGTGATCTTCCAGGTCAAAAGTCATCAGTGCGCTATTGGCTACCCTATTGACAATTTCTTCCGCCATTACAGCATGCCGAGTTCTAGTTTCGCCTCTTCACTCATTAAATCCTGGGTCCAGGGTGGGTCAAAGGTGATTTCGACTATAGCGTCGCTTACCTCATCAATGGATTTGACCTTTTCTTCCACTTCCACCGGAAGGGTTTCTGCTACAGGACAGTTGGGAGAGGTCAAGGTCATCAGGATTTTGACTTCCTGCTCCTCGTTCACAAAAACGTCGTAGATCAGACCCAATTCGTAAATATCGACCGGGATTTCCGGATCGTAAATGGTCTTGAGAACACGGACAATCTTATCGCCTAGTTCAGCTGTATGGGGTTCACTCATGTTACTGCCTTTGAGATTGGAAAGCCACAGCGTACAACTTCATTTGCTTGATCATACTGACCAAACCATTGGCGCGGGTGGCAGATAAATGTTCTTTTAAACCGATCTGATCAATAAAATCAGTGCCGGCGTCTATGATAGCCTGAGGGGGCTGGCCACTAAAGACACGAATCAATATGGCGATCATGCCTTTGGTTAAAATGGCTTCACTGTCTGCCGTAAAATGCAGCTTGTCTTCTTGCATATCGGCATGAACCCACACCTTGCTCTGGCAACCCTTGATCAGATTGTCTTCGGTCTTGTGGGCCTCGTCAATCAGGGGTAAGGATTTACCCAAATCAATAATGTATTCATAGCGCTGCATCCAGTCTTCAAACAACATGAACTCGTCAATGATTTCTTCTTGGATGTCGGATATAGCTTTCATACAATTATTGTAGCATATTTACGGCCCGTTGAACTCCGGCGACCAAACGGTCAGCCTCTTCGTAGGTGTTGTAAAAACTAAAACTCGCTCGAACGGTACCCGGTATCTGATAAAAATCCATGATCGGCTGAGCACAGTGATGACCGGTACGAACGGCAATGCCCATTTGGTCCAACAAACTCCCAATATCATAAGGATGCAGTCCTTCCACATTAAACGAAATGACGGAGGTCTTGTTTTCGGCCGTTCCGTAGATCTTGAGTCCCGGTATCTCCAGTAACTTCTCACTGGCATAACGCGTAAGCTCTTCTTCATAGGCGCCGATCTTCTCTAAACCAATGGAGTTCATGTACTTTACCGCAGCCCCAAAAGCAATTCCACCACAAACATTGGGTGTGCCCGCTTCGAATTTATGGGGCAAATCAGCGTAAGTCGTTTTTTCAAAGGTGACCTCAGCAATCATCTCTCCTCCTCCTTGATAAGGAGGTAATTTATGGAGCCATTCTTCCTTCCCATAAAGCATCCCTATTCCTGTAGGTCCGCACATTTTATGGGCCGAAGCGGTGTAAAAATCGACTCCGAGTTCCTTTAAGTTAACCTTCAAGTGAGGGGCGGCTTGCGCTCCATCCACCAAAACAGCAGCACCCACTTCGTGGGCCATTTCTACCATACGGGCTACAGGATTCACCGTTCCCAAAGCATTGGAAATGTGGTTGAAGAAAACCATCTCAGTTCTTTCGTTCAAGAGAG
>CAZLGZ010000019.1:3100-4534 GCA_964558965.1 uncultured Flavobacteriaceae bacterium | reverse complement strand
CTCTGGCCTCTTCAAAAGCATCGGTAGCCAATTGCGATAAATGGTGTACCCCGCGGTGAATATTCGCATTGTAACGGGAGTAGTAATCAACGATGGTGTCGATTACCGCCTGCGGTGTCTGTGAGGTAGCCGCATTATCTAAGTATAGCAGGGGCTGACCTTTAACCTGCTCTGAGAGGATTGGGAAATCCGCTCTAATGTTTTCAACTTCTTCTTTCTTCAGCATTCTTAAACATCAAATCCCAGTTCTACTCCTAGTTTTTCTGCAATTATTCCGTTGATTCGATTTTTTAAAGCATCCAGTCTAACACTCTCCAAGACGTTGTTGGCAAAGGCGTACATCAAAAGAGCAGTCGCTTCCTTCTTGGGTACACCTCGGGATTGCAAATAGAAAAGTGCGTCCTCATCGAGTTGCCCGATGGTACAACCGTGAGAGCAGCGAACGTCATCCGCAAAGATTTCGAGCTGAGGCTTGGTATTTACCGTGGCCTTGTCGCTGATGAGGATGTTGTTGTTTTGCTGGAACGCATTGGTTTTCTGGGCGATTTGATCCACAATGATCTTCCCGTTAAACACTCCGGTGGAGTTGTCAGCGTAAATCCCCTTGTAATCCTGGTGGCTTTCGCAATTCGGTTGGGCGTGGTGAACCAAGGTGTAGTGATCCACGTGTTGCTTCTCACCCAACAAGGTGATCCCCTTCAAAACCGAATCAATGCGAGAACCATCCTGATAAAAATTCAGGTTGTTGCGCACCAATTTTCCTCCGAAAGAAAAGGTGTGAACACTGGCTACACTGTTGCCTTTTTGATCGATATAGGTGTTGTCTACTAAGGAAGCATTATCGCGGTCATTTTGCACCTTGTAGTAATCTAGATTAGCGCGTTCAGCGACAAAGATCTCCGTAACCACATTGGTGAATACCTCATTGTTGGTGAGGTTTTGGTGTCTCTCGATAATCTGAGCTTCCGCACCCTCTTCCAAGACAATCAGATTGCGTGGCTGCAGCATTTGAGCAGCCTCACTGCCTGTACTGAAGTGCATAATTTGAATCGGCTTGTGCGGCGCTTTTCCTTTGGGAATGTAGATATACGCTCCTTCTTTAGAAAAAGCCGTATTCAAATGAGTCAAAGAGTCATCCTTTACCGCCTTATTGAAGTAGTTATCAATGACCGCCTTGTAGGTTGGCTTGGTCAAAGCCGCACTCATCAGACAGATATCCATGCCCTCATGCGTGGTCTCCGACAAATACGAACTGTACACTCCGTCGATAAAGACAATCTTGTAACTGTCAATTTCGTGAAGGAAGTAAGACTTTACCTCTTTGTAATCCAAGGCGCCTTCCTTCGGGAACAAACTAAAATCAACCTTTTGCAAGGCATTTAATGAAGTGTATTTCCAGGCTTCTTCCTTTTTGGTCGGAAAGCCGTGGTCCTC
>CAZLGZ010000019.1:0-3000 GCA_964558965.1 uncultured Flavobacteriaceae bacterium | reverse complement strand
TTTCTTTTCTTCTCCCCACCAGAAAAGCCTTCGTTCAGCGATCGAGACAAAAACTTACGGTCGATTTCGAGCAACTCCGCTTTCTCGCGAATGAGCTTCAACATCTCATTGGCTGGCATCTCTTCCAAACCACGTGCTTTACGGGTTTCGTTCAGAGCCGTTCTCATAAAGTTGGTCACGGTTACTCCAGGAATCTCTACGGGGTATTGAAAAGAAAGGAATACACCCATGTGGGCGCGTTCTTCCGGAGACAAGCCTTCCAGATCTTCTCCTAAAAGCTCCATTTTTCCAGAAGTCACTTCGTATTCTTCTTTACCAGCAATCACGGAGGCCAGGGTACTTTTACCAGAACCATTAGGCCCCATAATGGCGTGTACTTCACCGGCATTCACCTCAAGGTCAATTCCGTTGAGGATGGTACTTTCTTCTATTCCGGCAACTAGATTAGATACTTTTAACATGATTCGTTTTATTCAAATAGTGTTTAATAGAATGTCCCCGGGATTATCCCACTGAGCCCTCCAAACTGATTTCTAATAATTTTTGTGCTTCTACTGCGAACTCCATCGGCAATTTGTTCAGTACTTCTTTGCTGAATCCATTGACGATGAGTGCAATCGCTTTTTCGGTATCGATACCTCTTTGGTTGCAGTAGAAAATTTGGTCCTCCCCAATTTTACTGGTCGTCGCCTCGTGCTCGATTTGTGCCGAGCTGTTCTTGGCTTCGATATAAGGGAAAGTGTGTGCTCCGCAGAGGTTCCCCATCAAGAGGGAATCACACTGCGAAAAGTTTCTTGCATTTTCTGCTCGCGAATTGATTTGCACCAATCCTCGGTAGCTGTTCTGGGAGTGACCGGCCGAAATACCTTTCGAAATAATCGTACTTCGGGTGTTCTTCCCCAGGTGGATCATTTTGGTACCCGTATCGGCTTGCTGATGGTTATTGGTTACCGCAATGGAGTAAAATTCTCCAATGCTGTAATCCCCTTTCAAAACACAGGAAGGATACTTCCAGGTCACTGCCGAACCGGTTTCTACCTGGGTCCAGGAAATCTTGGCTCTTTTCTCGCACAGACCACGCTTGGTTACGAAGTTGTAGACACCCCCTTTTCCTTCTTTATCGCCAGGGAACCAGTTTTGTACCGTTGAGTATTTTATCTCTGCGTCGTCCATGGCAATGAGCTCGACAACCGCAGCGTGCAGCTGATTCTCGTCTCTTGAAGGGGCCGTACAACCTTCCAAGTAACTCACATAACTCCCTTCGTCGGCTACCACTAGTGTGCGTTCAAACTGACCGGTTCCTGCCTGGTTAATTCGGAAGTAAGTCGAGAGCTCCATCGGGCAACGAACACCCTTTGGGATATAACAGAAACTGCCATCCGAGAATACGGCGGAATTCAAAGCAGCGTAAAAATTATCTTTTGGCGGAACCACCGATCCGATGTACTTACGGACCAACTCAGGGTGTTCTTGGATGGCTTCAGAAATGGAACAAAAAATGATTCCCTTCTCGGCCAAGGTCTTTTTAAAAGTCGTCGCAACAGAAACCGAATCCATCACGATGTCTACCGCAACCCCGGCTAATCTTTTCTGTTCTTCCAGAGAAATACCCAATTTTTTAAAAGTCTCTAACAATTCAGGATCCACCTCGTCCAAGCTGTCGTACTTGGGCTTTTTATTCGGTGCTGAATAGTAAGAAATGTCCTGAAAATCAGGCTTGGTGTACTTCACGTTTGGCCATTCCGGCTCAACCATCTCCTGCCAGTTGCGGAAAGCCTCCAGACGCCATTCGGTCATCCACTCCGGCTCTTCCTTTTTCTTACTGATGGCTCGAACGATATCTTCGTTCAATCCTTTCGGAAAGGTTTCGGATTCAATATCCGTGTAAAATCCGTAGGCGTATTCTTTGGATTCGAGCTCTTTCTTTAACTCTTCTTCTGTATAAGCCATTTTTTGTTTTTTGGTGGAAATTCAGTGTGGCTACTTAGCGGTTAGAGCGAGAAGCTTTCACCACAACCACATGTTCTTTGTGCGTTCGGATTGTTAAAAACAAATCCTTTTCCGTTTAGACCTCCTGAATACTCGAGTACCGTTCCAACCAGGTAGAGAAAACTCTTTTTGTCAACGACAATGCGCACATCGTTGTCTTCAAAAACCTGATCATTATCGGCGACTTGAGCATCAAAAGTCAAATCATAAGACAAACCGCTACATCCTCCGCTTTTTACCCCAACACGGACGAAGTCGGTATCTGTATTGAACCCTTCTTCTTCCATCAGGGTCAATACTTTTTTTCGGGCTGATTCTGAGACTTGTATCATAAGACGCTAACCGCTTGAACTATTTTGCAAATATAGCCCATAAGTCGCGGAATAACAGCCACACTAACATTTAGATAACAAATAAAGAAATCGAGAAAAACGATTGCCTTAATGAAGCTCGAGAAGAAGGAGATCACCACCTCCCTTTGACGGCAAGTCCGGCAGGTCGTTGGAACGGGTTTCGCCTACCCATAAGATACGCCCATCGCGCATCTCTACTGCGTCAAAACCAAGGTCTATCTCCGCACCGCCATAATTCTTTTGCCAAATGACCTGCCCGCTAGGAGTACAGCGCAGCAGCCATAAATCATTTTCTCCTGCGGTATTCATCCCGGCCGTATCGGAACTTTTTGTGTTTCCAATCAACAGCAGGTCTCCATTTTGACAAGACTTGATGCTCACCACGGTATCAAAATCGGAGCCTCCGTAGGTCTGCTCCCATTGCATATTTCCGTCGGCATCTAATTTGAGTAACCAAGCATCGGTCACTCCAATGGCAAGGCTAATATCTTGATCATTACTATTGGTGTCCCCAGCGATGTACACCCCACCATCACGGGCTGCTATAACACTATACCCGTGCTCAATACCGCTGCCTCCAAAAGATTTTTCCCAAATAAAGTCACCGGTAGGACCAACTTTTACGGCCCACACATCGTAGCTTCCCTTGGGGTTACTG
>CAZLGZ010000018.1:0-23305 GCA_964558965.1 uncultured Flavobacteriaceae bacterium | reverse complement strand
CCAAAAGAGATGTCGCCATTGAAATAAGGCCGAGCAAGGCAATCGGATCAAGAACCGATAACCAGGTTTCAGAAAGTAGGACTCTAATCGATAACCAGACGATATAGAGCAGTACCGCGATGAGGTAAAAGTGCCAATTGAAGCGAATGATATTCAGTACCCCCTGATATGGTTTGCGATTTACTTCCATGTATCCAGCTGACCTTTTTTCCAATAATAGGGGACGTTTTTGACTTCGAATGCATTCGCTAAACACGCGTGCTCTAGCCCTTTTCTTTTTAAAAAACCAAAGTGAAAGGCCTCCACTTGAAGGGGTTGGGGTGTCCAGTTTTGCCGTACTCCCTCGATGATTAGAACCTGTTTTTTGTCTTCCTTAAAGGTAAAGGTAAATGGCAAGGGACCTGCAAAACGTCTTGCTTCCCGCCAATTGGAGAAAGGAGATGAGGAAGGGAGTTCCGGGTACTCTGTAGTCGTGTTAATCCTTATGTCAAAGGCAGAACCGGTTGAAGATATCCGCTTTTCTTTTAGCTCATTTTGAACTCCGATATCGGTGGTGGAATACTGATAATGGGTAAAGAGATTACCCAGGTATTCCATCTTTTTTTTGTTGGTCTGTGATTCTAAAATGTAAAGACCTCTCAGGCGCTTTCCTCGGCTATTGGTGTAGCGGACGAATATTCTATATCCGATCAAAAAGAAATCATTCCCAAGTAACTTAGGAAATCCTTTTGGTCTTAGGTGCTTGGTCTCCACCATGGCTATGGCTAAAAAGGCCCACTTATCCTGGAAGGAATCCAATTCCAGGCATGGTGGGATAAAGGATTCTAAATCCACTTTAGGCAATGCAAAAGTCAAGACCGTCGAAGATTTAAAATGAGCCTCTACCGCAAAGGGATGATCCTGCAAAAAACTCATGACCTATTGGCTTTGGGTTGAAGAATGTACTCGTTGTAATAGACCAGAACAATGAACAGAAGTGCAAATAGAGAATTGAGTTTGCCCCAGAGCAACAATTCAGGACTCCTTAAGAACTCAATGATATTCATGAGTGCAACTCCCATGATGGTCAGCCAGGCACTTATTCTGGATTGCCAGCGAGAGTAGAACCAAAGTGCCATTCCTATTTCGGCGAATCCTATAGCGAATGTCCATTCTCGTGCGTAGGTACTTCCCAAAACAGTGCCGACTATTTCCTGATGTCGGGGGACGAGATTAAGAACTTTGCATACCAATCCGTTGATTAGCCATACCAAGGCAATAAAAGTGGTGATTACATAATGTGAAGTCTTGGTATTCATGGGTTAAATCCAATCTTGGTCGTTTTTGGTCAGGGCCGATTCCACCTCTCCGGTATGTTTGGTTTCTCCAGGTTCAAAAAGCAGGATCCAGCATTCTTTTTCGGCCACTGGTCGGTGTTCAACACCCTTTGGAACGACGAGCATTTCGCCCTCCTGAAGGCGCACTTCTCGGTCCCGAAATTGAAGGAAGAGTTCTCCTTTGACGATGTAAAATAGCTCGTCTTCGTTTTCATGGGCGTGCCAGACGAAGTCCCCTTCGACCTTGGCGAGCTTTACCTGTTGTCCGTTGAGTTCGGCCACAATTTTTGGGGTCCATTGCTCTTGAAAAAGATCGAATTTGTGGAGGAGGTTGATTTTATTCATTTGTTAGATTCTTATCTATAATCTCAATTAGCGTCCAGTGATTGGCTTGAATTTCTTTGTAATAATCAATTAGACTAAAGGCGACAGTACCTTGGTTATCGGCAATGTTGAGAAAATATTGGTCAGATAGTAGCTTGTCCACTAATTCCTTATTCAAAAAGGCTTTGTTTAAGGTGTTTTTGTAAAGAGGGGTATGCTGCATTAAATAGGTCATACCATCCTGCGCAGATCCTTCACCCAGTCTTTGCCATTCTTTGACTTGTTTTAAATTGGACTCCCAACTCACAATGGATTGTCTGAGTTTATCTTCTGTTATAATTTTTACATCTGCCGATCCCAGTATATCCTCAATTGTTCCATCCGAACTGGAGAAAATCGTGTAGAATCCAACTTTGATAATAGTTCCCTCAACCATGCCGTCCACGGTTTTGGGCGGACCAATTTGACTCCATTTTAGAATGGAATCCATGGATTGAAGGGTCCCTTCTGATTTGCAAATAACCCGATCCAATTCAACCAGGTTATTCAAGAGATCGGCCCGATAAGCCTCTAGGTATTCTTTTTCTTTTTTTCGGTCTGCATTATCCTCATAGATTCCGTTGATTTGGATGGCAATCAGAATACCAATGGTAACCAAGAGAATTTCGCCCAAACCATAGGTTAGGTATTGGCGTGTTTTTCCTTGGGAGAGGAAGTATTTACGCAGCTTTCGGAAGAGTCCAGTCATTGTTCATGATTGATTGAACGGGGGTAGGTGGTTTGCTGCTTCAAGGTACGTATTCCCATGATTTAAAGTCGACTTAATGAAAATCCATTATATTGGCCTGTAATCAACCAACAATGAACCGCGAAGGTCTGCTCTTTTTGATGCTGTCCTTGTGCTTTGCTTTCTCCGTCCGTGGGCAAATTGAAGTCACCCAGGAACTCGCTATTGATCGCTTTTTGGCAGAGATCGAGGTGACCAATAATGGAATATCCCCAATTCCCGCATTTTCTTTGGGTGAACCCGCCTTGATCATGACCTCCAATTTTGGCAAGAATCGCTTCAGTGTAGAGCCCATGATCGCGATTTCCATGAAGAATATCAAGCCTTGGTCTGTTGGTGTATTTGCTCGGTATAACTTGGTGGAGCAGGACTATTTTACCCTCCGTGTCGGTGTCAATCCGTCGGTTAATTTTCAGGTCGAAAACTACATGCAAGACGGCAAAGAAGTAGAGCTTATTCAATCCCGTCGGTATTTTGGAGCCGAAATTGCTCCCATATTCACTGTGATGAAAAAGTGGCGGGTAGGTTTTTACTACCTCCGAGCGAATGGCTTCGATGAGGGCCCCAAAAATGGGCACTTTTTTGGGTTCAATACCTCCATCAGCCGTGTGCGCTTATCGCGGTATTTTTACTTCAGTATGGTGCCCCAAATATTTCATTTGCGGATAGATGACTCAGAAGGATATTACGCTTCTGCAAGACTGTCTTTACACTTTAGCGATTCACCTTTTAGTCTGGCTTCTACCCTAAACCATTCCCTCAAAACAGAATTGGGTCCTGATTACGACCTGACCTGGAATCTCTCACTGATTTACCGCATGGATTAAAGCAGGTCCAGAATGCGCTCAAGGGCCATCCCACGGGAGCCTTTGATGAGCAAATGCGCGGAAGAGAAAGGATGCTGTTTTACAAATTGAGCGAAGTCTTCATAGCTCTTGAACTGAGGGAAATTAGAAGATACACCGGCAAAGTTTTCTCCAACCAAAAAGGCCCCGTCCAAATCCATGGATGTCAATAGATCGGCAATCGCCTGGTGCTCGGTTTGTGCGGCTTCTCCCAATTCAAACATATCTCCCAGTACGACGTATTTGGACGAGGCGTCGACCTGACCGAAGAGGCCAAGGGCGGCCTGCATGCTGGTGGGGTTCGCATTGTAGGCGTCCAGCAAAATACGATGCCCTGATTTTTCGACCCATTGGGTTCTCATGTTCTGTGGGACATAAGACTCGAGCGCCTTTTGAATAGACTTTAAGGGAACACCAAAGTACTTTCCGATGGTAATGGCTGCCGCGCAATTCGTAAAGTTGTAGACTCCGCTGAGTTGGGTCTGGATCTGTGTGCCTTCGACTTCCAATTCGAGGGCAGGACTTTCTTTGAGGAGCTTTATGTTGAAATAGCGCTCGTCGGTTTGACTGTAGCCCACTTTTTTGACGTAGCCTTCCAGCTTCTCGCCTTGAATGGGGTCATCTGCATTCAAAAAGACAGTTTTGTCTTGGGAGAGCAGGTAATCGTACATTTCACTTTTACCTTTGATCACCCCTTCGACCCCGCCAAAGCCTTCGAGGTGAGCTTTGCCAAAGTTGGTGATGTAGCCATAATCCGGTTCAGCCAGGCTGCAGAGAAAGGCAATTTCTTTTTGGTGATTGGCTCCCATTTCGATCACCCCAATTTCGGTTTCTTTTGTTAGTCGCAGGAGGGTGAGGGGTACTCCAATATGGTTGTTCAGGTTACCGGCTGTCGCAAGTGTCTTTTTGCCTTGGCTTAAAACAGCCGCGATAAGTTCCTTGGTAGTGGTCTTCCCATTACTTCCCGTCAAAGCAACGAGGGGAGTTCCCAATTGCCGGCGGTGGTGTGTGCCCAATTCTTGGAGGGATGCCAAACCATCACTTACTAACAAGAGCCGCTTCTTTTCTTCTTCGGTCAATCCTTCTGAGGCCAGATCCCACTCGTCAACTACAGCGAAGGCTGCTCCTTCTTTGAGTGCGTATCCGGCAAAGCGATTCCCATTAAAGTTGGGCCCTTTTAGTGCAACAAACAAGCAGTTCTCACTGAGTTTTCGAGTGTCGGTACACACATCACTGCACTGAAGAAAGTGCGCATACAACTGGTCAATTTTCATGGATTTTCTTAGAAGGTCTGTTCGCAAAAATACGGACTCAACAAAGAAAAAGCCCCCGCAGATGAATCTGCAGGGGCTTTTTAATTGATGGAGCTTTATAGAGCTTGTTTATCTCGTACGCTTTTTATGGCGTACGGTTTTGTTCTTTGTTTTGGACTTCGATCCGACACGGGATACCGCGCAACGGAATCCAATATCGTCAGTAGCCATATACTGTGGCAGGTAGCGACGCTGTGCTGGGTCTAGCCAATAAGCGCGATCTCTCCAAGAACCTCCTTTGTACACGCGAACTTCGTCGTCGATAAGGGAAGTCCGGTAATTGGATTTATCGTAGCTGCGCAACAGTTTACCGGTAGAATCTCTTTCGACCTTGTGGTCTGGAGAATCGTACATTTTACGGTTGTTCTCGTCGTCTCCGAAACGCTCGTAGAAGCGAGATGAACCAGCGTCACCATCGCGGAATCCACGGTTGTCGGAACGATCAAAGTTTGTTCTTAGGTAAGTTTCGTCAGCACCTACAGGGACCATTTTGATTTCCCCTGGTAGGTTCACGGCAACGATACGTCCGTTGGCCAAAGTGTCATAGACCACGGAGTCACGAAGAACCTTTACTTTGCCATCGTCCCCGATCGCTTTTTTCATAAAGACGTTTCCACGGTAGTAGTTGAAGTCACTGATTTCGTCATCTACGATAGGACGGTATACATCCGCTACCCATTCGCTTACGTTACCAGCCATATCGTATAGCCCAAAATCGTTTGGCTTGTAGGATTGAACCTCAGTCGTAATGTCTGCACCATCGTCAGACCATCCGGCGATCCCGCCGTAATCCCCTTTACCTTGTTTGAAGTTCGCCAGCTGATCTCCTCGACCTACGCGCTGACCACTACGGGTGTAGTCTCCTTCCCAAGGGTATTTTTTACGCCCTCGGTAGTTGTTGTATTCCCGTGTTCCAATCAGAGCCTGAGCAGCATATTCCCACTCGGTTTCTGTCGGTAGACGATATTCTGGTGTAAAGACTCCACTGCTTCGCTTAGCAAAGACACTGGTAGAATCTTTCTTTAATTTTCCTTGAAGAGAATCGATGGCACCACCGTAAACCGACTCCGGATTGTTGATGTATGCCTCTGTGCTAAAGGCTCCTTGCACGTTTCCGTTGTAGGCTGCGTAAAGCGCGTCCTCGGTTAGGTAGCCTTCTTTGGTCAATAACAATTCGTTTACACGATCTGTTCTCCATTCCGAATATTGAGCTGCTTGAACCCAGTTGACACCGACGACAGGATATTCAGCGTAGGCCGGGTGACGCAAATAGGTATTGGTCAGGGCCTCGTTAAATCCTAAACGGTTTCTCCATACTAACGTATCTGGAACCGCTCCTTTGTAGATGTTGGTGTACTTGGGATCCTCCGGTGGGTAAACCGCCTTGATCCAATCCAAGTACTCGAGATACATCTTATTGGTCACCTCTGTTTCGTCCATGTAGAACGACTGTACGTGTTGTTGTGTAGGGGAATTGTTCCAATCGTGCATGATGTCATCCTGCACCTTTCCTTTGGTAAAGGTACCTCCTTCTATAAATACTGTTCCAGGGGGGGTAGCCTGCTCTTTAAAACTGGAGTTGAACTGAAAACCTCCGTCCTTCGAGTTAATTTTCCATCCAGTTGCTCTAGACACATTTCCTGAGGAGGAAGAGGACTTGGAGCAGCTAGAAAATCCACCGAGTACCAGTAGAAGAGAAAAAAGAGCTGAAATGTAATTTTTCATAGTAAGACCTTGAGTTCGATACCCGCATGTTCTCGCCAATGCCGGGCATTTTTTAATTTGATTGTAATCGTGTTTGCATTAAAACGAAAAGCAAGCCACATTATTTTGTTGTGCAAAAATAAATATGCCTGTTGCGATTCGCGCTCTGAAAACCGAAAAACATAACGCTAAAAAAATGGGGGTAGTATCTCTTTATTCGTATTTTGCTTTTTCAAATGGGCCGCAAAACATGCAGTTCAACTAAAATTGCTGAATTAGAACACGAAAACATTGTATGTAGCGTTGTAGTGCATGATATTTGCGCGCGAGCGAGAACCAAACGACTGCCTATTACGTATAACTACACTACTAATCCTAATCTTGTAGAAAATGAAAAAGATATTGGTTTATGCCCTACTCCTGTCTGCTTGCGCTATAAAAGCACAGGAAACCAATCGCGTTATTACAACTGCCGTACCTTTCCTTACCATCGCCGGTGATGCTCGTTCTTCCGGAATGGGGGATATGGGAGTTGCGACTTCTGCTGATGCCTTTTCGGCTCAATGGAACGCAGCGAAAATGGCCTTTGCTGATCAGCGCATGCACATCGGTGTGAGCTACACGCCTTACCTAGAAAGTATTGTTAACGACGTTTCCCTTTTATCAGCCAACTTCACCAATAAGATTGACGACAAGTCGGCTTTTGGTTTGAGTTTGCGCTACTTCGGTTTGGGAAGCGTAGAATTGCGTCAGACCATCGATCAGGTGGCGACCATCGTTAAACCAAACGAATTGGCCATTGATGGTCACTATGCCTTGAAGCTCAGTGAGACCTTCTCTATGGCTGTCGGTGGACGCTTTATCAGTTCCAACCTCCGGTTTCAAGAAGGAACACAGGATTCACAAGCGGCCAATTCTTTTGCGGTTGATGTTTCCGGTTTCTACCGCTCTCGTGAAATAGCCTACAACAGCTTTGACGGACGTTGGAGAGCAGGTTTCAATATCTCCAACCTCGGAGGAAAGATTCAGTACGATGAAGGAGGTCAAGAAAACTTTTTGCCGACCAACCTGAAATTTGGAGCCGGATTTGATTTCATCTTTGACCAAGACAACGTTTTGGGTCTACACACCGAATTCAACAAACTTCTCGTTCCAACTCCTCAGGATTTTGACGGAGATGGCGACATCGATTCAGAAGACAACAACACCTACCAGAACATCTCTTTCTTTAACGGAGTGTTCGAATCGTTCGGCGATGCGCCTGACGGATTCAGTGAAGAGTTACAGGAAGTGACTCTGGCCTTGGGTGCAGAATACAAGTACCAGGACGCCTTTATGTTGCGTGCAGGTTACTTCAGCGAAAACGAAAACAAAGGATTCCGCCAGTTTTTCACTTTAGGGGCTGGCTTTAAGTTCCGTGCAGCTCAGGTAGATCTGTCTTACCTGTTCTCTACTTCACAGGTGCGTAACCCGCTAGAAAACACCTTGAGATTCTCTCTGACCTTTGGATTGGGAGAAGAGTTTTTGAACGACTAATAAGGTCCTTTTTACAAGAGATTAGAAACCCACCGGTCCGGTGGGTTTTTTTTATGAAAACGAGCTGCAGAAACAAATTTGTGAAACCGCTACAAATCTTTTTGCAAAACAGATATAGTTGTATTTTTGTTTTCTTTGAAAATTAGCTCTAGTCCAAATTTCGATACATGAAAGAAATCACCAAGGAAGTTTACCTCAAGTGGTACGAAGACATGCTCTTCTGGAGAAAGTTTGAAGACAAGCTCGCGGCTGTCTACATCCAACAAAAGGTTCGCGGCTTTTTGCACCTCTATAATGGTCAAGAAGCGGTTCTTGCTGGATCACTCCACGCGATGGAGTTAGGTAAAGACCGAATGATAACCGCTTACCGTAACCACGTTCAGCCCATCGGTATGGGTGTTGATCCACGCAAGGTAATGGCCGAACTCTATGGTAAGGTTACCGGTACCTCTAAAGGTATGGGAGGATCTATGCACATCTTTTCGAAGGAACATGGGTTTTTTGGTGGACACGGAATTGTAGGAGGTCAGATTCCGCTGGGTGCGGGAATGGCTTTTGCTGATAAATACTTTAAAAGAGATGCCGTAACCCTTTGTTATATGGGAGACGGTGCCGTTCGTCAGGGGTCTTTACACGAGACTTTCAACCTGGCCATGCTGTGGCAATTACCAGTCGTGTTCATCTGTGAGAACAACGGTTATGCGATGGGAACTTCGGTAGAGCGTACAGCACACACCACGGATATTTACAAATTAGGTCTTGGGTATGAAATGCCTTGTGGAGCAGTAGACGGAATGGATCCGGCTGTTGTTGCTCAAGAGGTTTATACGGCTGTGGAACGCGCGCGTTCTGGAGGAGGCCCCACTTTCTTGGAAATGAAAACATACCGCTACCGCGGACACTCCATGTCTGATGCGCAGCACTACCGTACCAAGGAAGAAGTAGAGGAATACAAGAAAATCGATCCAATTACTCAGGTGAAGGACCACCTTCTGGAGAGTGGTTTCGCCACTAAAGACGAAATCAAGGAGATTGATCGCCGTGTGAAGAGTTTGGTTTCTGAATGCGAGAAGTTCGCTGAGGAGTCTGATTACCCACCGGTAGAACAACTCTACAACACCGTTTACGAACAACAAGATTACCCCTTTTTACCTCATAAACTCTAGTTAAGCACTATGGCAGAGATTATAAAAATGCCCCGCTTGAGCGATACCATGGAAGAAGGTGTCGTGGCCAAGTGGTTGAAGCAAGTAGGTGATTCGGTCGAAGAAGGAGATATCCTTGCAGAGATCGAGACAGATAAAGCAACCATGGAGTTCGAATCCTTTTACGAGGGTACCCTTTTGCATATTGGTATTCAAGAAGGGGAAGGCGCTCCTGTTGACGCTCTTTTGGCCATTGTAGGAGAAGAGGGTGAAGATATTTCTGCCCTTCTTGGGGGTGGTGAGGCTCCTGCCGCTCCAGCTGCGAGTACAATTGAAGAAGATTTTAGTGCAGAAGAACAAAACAGTTTGGATTCTGCATTGGGTCAAGCGAGTTCTGAGCCAGCACCCGCTGCTGCTCCGGCCGCTATTCCAGAAGGGGTTGAAATCGTGAAAATGCCGCGATTGAGTGACACCATGGAAGAAGGAACGGTTGCTTCCTGGCTTAAACAAGTGGGTGATGAGGTTGAAGAAGGAGATATCCTTGCCGAGATCGAGACCGACAAGGCAACAATGGAATTCGAGTCTTTCTACTCCGGGAAGCTCCTTCATATCGGTATTCAAGAGGGGGAGTCAGCTCCTGTAGATTCTGTTTTGGCTGTGATTGGCCCTGACGGGACTGATGTTGCTGCTGTTCTAGCAGGAGGAAGTGCTCCTGCCGCCGCTCCAGCCGCTCCGGCTGCTCAAGAGGCTCCTGCCGCACCAGCAGCTCCTGCTGCGCCAGCCGCCGCTCCGGTTTCTACAGAAACAGCATCTGGAGATCGTCTTTTTGTTTCTCCGCTTGCCAAGAAAATGGCGGAAGAAAAAGGGATTAATCTGCAACAGGTAAAAGGAAGTGGCGACCATGGCAGAATTGTCAAAAGAGATATTGAATCTTTCGTGCCTGCTGCGAGTGCACCAGCACCGGCTGCTGCTGCGCCTGCGCCTGCCGCACCCGCGCCAGTGAGCTTGCCAGGGGGTACAGAAGGATCAAGAGAAGAGAAAAACTCTCAAATGCGTAAGGTGATTGCCAAACGTTTAGGAGAGTCCAAGTTCAGCGCTCCGCACTACTACTTGACCATAGAAGTAGAAATGGACAACGCCATCACCTCGAGAAAGCAAATGAACAACCTGCCCAACACCAAAATTTCGTTCAACGATATGGTGTTGAAGGCTTGTGCGATGGCGCTCTTGAAGCACCCTCAGGTCAACACCAGTTGGAATGGAGACAGTACTCGTTACTACGACCACGTACACATGGGTGTTGCCGTTGCAGTTGACGAAGGACTTGTCGTTCCTGTGCTAAAGCATGCTGATCAAATGAATCTAAGTCAGATCAACGCCCAGGTCAAAGACATGGCGGGTCGTGCTCGTGATAAAAAACTCACTCCTCAAGAAATGGAAGGCAGCACCTTTACGGTGTCTAACCTCGGGATGTTTGGTATTGTAGAATTTACCTCCATTATCAACCAACCGAATTCTGCCATCCTATCTGTAGGAGCTATTGTACCTCGTCCAGTGGTGCGCGAAGGAGAAATCGTGGTGCGCAGCATCATGAAGCTCACCTTGGCTTGTGATCACCGCACGGTAGACGGAGCAACAGGAGCTCAATTCCTGCAAACCGTCCAGGCGTATTTGGAAAATCCGGTCATGATGTTGGCCTAGGTCATAAAAAGACGTGAAAAAAAAGCACCTTCTGAAGGTGCTTTTTTATTTTTATAACCATCACAAACACACAAGAAAATGAAACAATTGCTCATCCTCTTCGGTGGAGTCCTCTTATTAGGAGCCTGCGGGAGTTCACAAAAGACCCGCAAAGGGCCTCAAGAAGTTGATCCTAGTACAGCCCAGAATGTGCAAACCCATATGGATTATTTAGCTGCGGACGCCTTGGCTGGTCGAGAAGCCGGTACTCCCGGGATTGAAGCGGCTGCAGTATATATCGAAAACTTCTTCAAAAAACACGGTGTTCAACCTTATTACCCTGCTTTTCGGGATACCTTGACCAACTTTGAGCCGACGGCCTTTAATGTGGTGGGCTATCTGCCAGGATCCGATCCTTCCATGGAAAAAGAAGCTATTATTATAGGAGCTCATTACGACCATATCGGAAAAGGGGAGCCGGTTGAGGGTGACGACATCGCTAATGGCGCGAACGACAACGCCACAGGAACAACCACTGTTTTGGAACTGGCTCGGTATTTTGCCAAGCGAAACAACAACAAACGTCCTTTGATTTTTGCGCTTTTTAGTGCTGAAGAAAAAGGTCTGCTCGGTTCCAGGCATTTGGCTGCAAGAATGAAGAAGGAAGGGTTAAACCCTTATTTGGTATTGAACTTCGAAATGACGGGAGTTCCCATGACGGATAAGCCTTATCGAACCTATTTGACCGGATATAAGATGTCTGATCTCGCTCAGAAAATGAATGCCTATTCTGGGGAGGAATTGGTTGGGTTTTTACCAACAGCGAAGGCCTATAACCTGTTTATGCGCTCTGATAATTATCCCTTTTACGAAGAGTTTCAGATTCCAGCGCATACCTTTTCAACCTTTGATTTCACCAATTTTGATCACTATCACCAGGTCGGAGATGAAGTCAATATCATGGACATGAATCACATGAGTGCATTGATCAACGCTATGGCTCCTTCCATTGAGCAATTGATTAATGACAGCAGTAAAGTAAAAATGGTCGATGGCGACAATAGTAGTAACGGGATGTAGCCGGGGTATTGGTTACGAGCTCATTCAGGTATTGAGTGAACAGGGGCACCGGGTTTTTGCCTTATCCAGAAATCAAGCTCCAATTAATGAACTCAACCTCCAGGGAGTGGAAGGTTTGGAGTGCGATGTGGCGAACGAAGACCAACTTCAACAGGTCAAGGACCGTTTGTCGTCAGAAGGGCCTATTCACGGCTTGGTGCACAATGCGGGCCGCTTATTGAACAAACCATTTCTGGAGATCGAGGCGGAAGAGTTTGAGGAAGTCTACCGGGTCAATGTCTTTGGTGTTGCTCGTTTGACACAGCTCATCCTGCCGCTGATGGACGGAGCAGGACATGTGGTCAACATCAGTTCCATCGGTGGAGTGCAAGGCAGTGTAAAATTTCCAGGTCTTTCGGCCTACAGTTCGAGTAAGGCCGCGCTTATTGGCCTCACAGAGATGTGGGCAGAGGAATTCAAGGAAGAGGGACCAGCATTCAATTGCATCGCTTTGGGAGCGGTTCAGACCGAGATGCTGGAAGAGGCCTTTCCGGGTTATCAGGCCCCCGTAGGTCCTCGGGCTGTAGCTGACTACATTGCTCACTTTACCCTGACGGGACAGGAATTGTACAACGGCAAAGTCTTGCAACTGAGTAAGAGCGTTCCTTAGTAAAATATCCTTTACTTTGTATTCCATGGAGGAAGTCTTGCAGCGTCATTTGCCCCCACAGGCCGTACAAAGCTGTATGGAATTGATCAAAACGCATGGCGTTCATTTGAAGATCACTCCTTTGCGCAAAACACGTCACGGTGACTACCGCCGTTTAGCCGATGGCCGGCACCTGATAACCGTCAATGCATCCGGAAATCCCTACCGATTCCTAATTACCCTAATACACGAAATTGCCCATTTGGTTGCCTTTGAACGCTACGGGAGAGGAATTAAGCCGCACGGGATGGAGTGGAAGTATTGCTTTCAAAAATTAATGCTGCCTTTTATTCGCCCCGAGGTGTTTCCGCAAAAGTTGCTGCCCGTTTTGGCCAGGCACTTCAAGAACCCGCGAGCGACCAGCAGTACCGATGCTCAACTGTCCTTGGCTCTCAAGGCTTTTGATCCGCATGAATCCTCCCAATCCGTCATTCAGGAAATCCCTTTGGGATCACAATTCAGAGCAGCCAATGGGAAGGTGTTTTTAAAAGGAAATAAGCGCGTGAAGCGTTATGAGTGTAAAGAGCTTCAAACCGGCCGCATTTACTTGTTCCAACCTCATGCAGAGGTGGAGCTGATTGCATAATTTTTATCCGGTTTTGGAGTTAGCAGATAGAAACCAACAATAAAATAGAAAAAGAAATGAATTCAAATTATTACGCAGTGCTTATGGCAGGTGGTGTGGGATCTAGATTTTGGCCCGTCAGTACCTCGACTTACCCCAAGCAGTTTCACGATATGCTGGGAAGCGGCGACACTTTGATTCAGAAAACATTTAAGCGGTTAAACCGATTCATTCCGGCAGAGAATATCTTGATCTTGACCAATGTCGCTTATAACGATATCGTTTTGGAACAGCTGCCCGCCGTTAAGCCAGAGCAAGTCGTTCTGGAACCGGCAATGCGCAATACCGCTCCTTGTATTCTTTATGCCGCCCTGAAGATTCAGAAGATGAATCCAAATGCCGTAATGATCGTGGCGCCCAGTGATCACTGGATAGAAGATGAGGCAGCCTTTGAGCGCGATGTGAAACAGTGTTTTGATAAATGTGAAAAGGAGGAGGTACTCTGTACATTGGGTATTCAGCCGACCTTTCCCAATACCGGTTTTGGGTATATCGAATTTGACAAGCAGAGTCCTGAAGGACTTAAGAATGTGGTTCAATTTAGAGAGAAGCCAGACATCGAGACGGCGAGAGAATTTTTGGCTCAAGGGAATTTCTTGTGGAATGCGGGGATTTTTATGTGGAGCGTAAACTGCATTGTGAATGCCTTTGAAAAACACCAGCCAAGCCAACACGCCCTTTTCTGCTCTGGAAACGAGGTGTATAACACTTCGGAAGAACAGGCTTTTATCGATGAGAATTACCCTAAGGCAGAAAATATCTCGATCGATTACGCTATTTTAGAACAGGCCGAGGCGATCTATACCCTTCCTGCCACCTTTGATTGGAACGACCTGGGAACCTGGGGAGCGCTCTATGACAAGCTGGATAAGGACCAGGATCAGAACGCCGTTGTACAGGGCCGGACCGTTCTCAAAGACTCCAAGGGCAACTTGGTAAGAAGCAGTGCCAACCGCATTGTTGTGTTGGACGGACTAGAAGATTTTATCGTCGTAGATCACGACGAAGTGCTCTTGATTTTCCCCAAATCAAAGCAACAAGAGATCAAACAAATTCGCAACGAAGTAAAAGACGAATTTGGGGATCATTATGCTTAGAACCCTATGAGTGAACATCTATTCGCTGGGCCGCAAGGACCCAAGGGCGATGAAACGCCAGAATCAACAGAAGAGGTAAAGAAGGACTTCAAAGGCTTTGTAGAAAGTTCCCGGAAGTTTTTGCAGGAGCTCTTGGAATTGAGGTCGAATACAGACCAAACGGCCACCCGGGAATCCATTATTGCTGATATTCCCTTCAAAGGCCATACCTCCTGGATTCTGATTTGTTCCATCTTTATCGCCTCCATTGGGTTGAATGCGGATTCTACAGCGGTAGTAATCGGAGCGATGTTAATTTCGCCACTCATGGGGCCTATTCTGGGTACCGGAATGTCTTTGGCGATCAACGATATTGATCTGATGCGCCGTTCCTTACGGAACTTCTTGGTCATGGTGGTGCTGAGTGTGCTTACCGCTTTTTTATTCTTCGCTATTTTTCCGCTTAGAGACGAGTCTTCTGAGCTTTTGGCTCGGACCAAACCGGATATCCGGGATGTACTCATCGCTTTTTTTGGTGGTTTGGCACTGGTCATTGCCCGTGCAAAGAAGGGAACCATCGCCAGTGTGATCTTTGGGGTAGCGATTGCCACCGCCCTCATGCCGCCCCTCTGTACTGTGGGCTATGGACTGGCCGTACGCCGATTCGACTTTGCTTTGCAGGCCATGTACCTCTTTACGATTAACAGTGTTTTTATTGCTTTGGCCACCTATGTCGTGATCAAGTACTTGCGTTTTCCGATGGTGCGCTATGCCAATTCGCAGCGGCGGCGATTGATCGCCCGGATGATAACCATTGTCGGTTTTGGCGTGATGATCTTCCCGGTCTATACCTTTTATAAGGTTTTGCAAGAATCCTTGTTTGAGCAGCAGGCTCGAGAATTCTTAAAAGAAACAGCAGAGACGCACCCTTACCAGGGCAGTACCCGCTATGAGGATGACCTGACAGAGATCAAATACAGTCCTGAAGAAGGTTCCTTGATCGAGATTACCTTGTTAGGGAAGGAAGGAGTAGACGAGGGAGTCGAAAACGCCTGGAGAGCTAAACTGCAGAATTTTGATCGCCTGGATGGCTGTACTTTTCGAATTCTTCAAGGAGGAGAAGGGCAGGCAGCCAAGGACTACCAGTACCTGCAGGAACTCTACACCAATCAAAAGGAAACCATGAGTTCAAAGGAGGATCGCATTCGCGTTCTGGAAGAAGAAGTCGGTCGTTTGCGAGCGGGGAGTTTTGAGGAGGTCAATTTTAGTCAGATCAGCAAAGAAAGCCTGATAAACTACCCGGATTTGGCCAGTTTACGCTTTGCTTATGTCCAACAGTTTGATGTGCAGAAACAGGTCAAAGACAGCCTGCCTGTACTCGATACCATCCCTGTTTTTGAGGTGCGTTGGAAAGAAAGCCTAAAAGCAGCTGATCAGCCTAAGACGGTAGAACAAATGCAGAAATGGCTGCGGGAGCGATTAGAGAACAAGAAAATTCAGGTGATTACCCTCTCCAATCCTTAATTGCGCTCTTCGATATACATCTGACGAACCTTCTTAAAGAGCTCTGAAGAGTAGACAAAATCAGTAACCGCTTGGTTGTCGGTTTTAAAGATCTCTTTGTTGGTTCCTTCCCACGCCTTTAATCCATCTTTGAGGAAAAGAATTTTTTGCCCGATTTCCATGACCGAGTTCATGTCGTGGGTATTGATGACGGTAGTGATGTTGTATTCCTGGGTGATTTCCTGAATCAGGTTATCAATCAAAATGGCCGTCTTGGGATCCAGTCCGGAGTTGGGCTCATCACAGAATAGAAAGTTGGGATTCATCACAATAGCCCGTGCAATGGCGACACGCTTTTGCATTCCACCTGAGATTTCGGCCGGGAATTTTTTGTGAGCATCAATGAGGTTCACCCTCTCGAGAACAGCATCTACGCGGTCCTTCATTTCGCCCTTACTCTGGTTGGTAAACATCTCTAAGGGGAAAGTAACGTTTCCTTCCACCGTCAAGGAATCAAATAGTGCACTGCCTTGAAAGACCATCCCCATATTTTGTCTGAGTTCTCGGCGTTCTGCCTTGTTGAGGTCTGCATACCGATCTCCGTCGTAAATAATGCTTCCCTCTTCCGGCTCGAAAAGACCCAAAAGACATTTGAGGAAAACCGTTTTACCCGATCCACTCTGACCGATGATCAGGTTGGTCTTGCCTTGCTCAAAGGTGGTTGAAATCCCTTTGAGTACGTGGAACTCTCCGAACGACTTGTGTATGTTATCGACTTCGATCATCCGAGCAAGAGTTGGGTTAGGGTATAGTTGAGAATGATAATAACCACAGAGGTCCAAACAAAGGAAGTTGTGGCGGCCTTTCCTACTTCAAGAGCTCCCCCTTTCATGTAGTAGCCGTGAAACGAAGGAACCGTGGCGATCACAAAGGCAAAGACCAAGGTCTTGATCATAGCATAGGTGACATGAAAAGGAATGAAATCAATTTGTAATCCTTTGGTGAACTCCGCACTTGGGGCAAACTCCCCAAAAACAGCGGCTACCCATCCACCCAATATGCCCACATACATGGCAATGGCGACAGCGAAAGGATACATCATCATCGCGATAATCTTCGGAAAGACCAGGTAATTGATCGAGTTGACTCCCATAACTTCCAAGGCGTCAATCTGCTCGGTCACCCGCATGGTTCCGATACTGGAAGTGATGTAGGATCCGACTTTTCCGGCCATGATGATGGAGGTGAAAGTAGGGGCAAATTCCAGAATGACCGATTGGCGGGTGGCAAAGCCGATCAGGGCTTTGGGTAAAAAAGGAGAAGTGAGGTTCAGAGCCGTTTGTATAGTGACAACTCCACCGATAAAGAAAGCGATGAAGACAATGATTCCCATGGAACCATAGATCAGTTCGTCGATTTCTTTGAAAATGAGGTTCCGCATTATGCCCCATTTGGTGCGTTTACGGAAGACCTCAAAGATCATTAAAAAGTACTTGCCAATGGCTTCGATATACTTCATGCCTCGCTTCTGGGGTCAGAGTCAAAAATACACATTATGCCCGGCTTTTAACCTTGTCTTTAAGTTAGATCTGATGGAAGGAGTAGATTTGTAAAAGTATTGGTGCATTGTCAGTGAATGCCCTGCTCAAACACAAGAAAATGAAAAAATACGCCCTACTGGCCTTAGTTGTGCTTTTTGCAACGACCGATGGCGAAGCACAACCCAAAAGAAAAAGAGTAATAAATCAGGCCCGAAAAGAGGTGAAGTCTACCACCTCCAAAATCGGCTTCGAAAAGCATCCCAAACTCATCGTGGGTCTTATCGTTGATCAAATGCGCTACGACTACCTCACCCGCTTTTGGAATCGCTATGGCGAAGGCGGATTTAAGCGTTTAGTGCGTCAGGGATTTAATGCCAAGAACCACCATTTCAATTACGCACCGACCAGTACGGGCCCAGGGCATGCGTCCGTTTATACCGGGGCAAGTCCGTCGAGTCACGGGGTGATCGGGAACAACTGGTACAGCAAGGTGCTCGGACGCTGGGTTTACTGTGCAGGAGACAGCAATTACCAAACCGTTGGTAGTACCTCCAACGCGGGTAAAATGTCGCCTCACCGCATGCAGACCACCACGATGACCGATCAGTTACGCCTGCATACCCAACAAAGAGGAAAGGTGATCGCTGTGGCGATTAAGGACAGAGGAGCGGTGCTACCGGGCGGACATTCCGCCAATGCGGCCTACTGGTTCGAAGGAGGAGCCTCCGGCAATTGGATCAGCAGCAGCTATTATATGGAGGAGTTGCCTACGTGGGTCAAGGCCTGGAATGATTCGGATGCCGTAGAGCAGTACAAAAAGGATTGGACGACCCTGGAACCTGTCGAAACTTATACAGAAAGTGGAACGGATGTAAACGCCTACGAAGGCTTTTTTAAAGGGGAAAAAGACAGCGGATTTCCGCATAAATTGAGCAAGTATTGGGAGTTTAACGGGCAGTTCAGCATGCTGCGCGCCACTCCTTACGGAAACAGCCTGACCATGGATTTTGCTCTGGAAGCCCTGAAACAAGAAGAATTGGGGCAAGACAAAGACACCGACTTTTTGGCGGTGAGTTTTTCGAGTACCGATTATGCGGGTCACTTTTTTGGAGTCAACTCCAAAGAAGTGCAAGACGTATACATGCGATTGGACAAAGAGATTGAGCGTCTGCTCAATACGCTTGATGAACAGGTAGGAGAAGGGGAGTACACCCTTTTCTTGACGGCAGATCACGGAGCTATTCACGTACCGACTTATCTGAAGGATCAAAAATTGCCTGGGGATTACTGGGATAAAAGTGCCATGAGAGAAAAATTGACCTCCTTTTTGGATGAGCAGTACGGAACCGATAAGGTAGTGAGTGAAGTGGGGTATAGCGATGTCTTTTTGAATCGCCCTGTTCTGGACAGTTTGGATTTGGAACTCGATGACGTACAGGAAGAAATTGCCGAGCACTTTTTGTCGTATGAACAAGTCTACAAGGTCTATACCGGTACCCAACTCTGGGAGCAGGATTACAGCAGAGGTCTGGCGAGAACCGTACAGAATGGATGGCATCAAAAGCGATCAGGCGACGTGATCTTCTTATTTAATCCCGGGGTTATCGATTACCCCCGAACCGGTTCTACACACGGATCGGCTATGATTTATGATACCCATGTTCCCCTCTTGTTTTATGGAGCAGGGATTCGTCCTGGTTCTACGGCGGAGCGCACAGAGATCCCGGATATCGCCCCGACCATTTCGGTCTTGATGGGGATGGCTTTTCCGAGTGGGACAACCGGGCAGCCGATCAGTGCTGTTTTGAAGTAAGGGCTTGCCAGACTCCTTTCCAGCGTTGGCCTCGAATGAAGTGGCCTTGGGCTCTGGTCACCAGGTGATCGGAGTCGAAGAGGCCTTGCCAATACCCCGCGTACATTTTCCCGAATAGGGATAAGAAGGATAAAGGTTTAGAGGAAGATTGCCGCGCGGTTTTTAGACAAGCCAGAGCTCCCAGGAGGGGGTCAAAGCGCATCCTTCCCAGCACCTTGCCTTTTTCGCTTATCCTTTGGACCGTATAGCTGGCTCCTGTTGGGCGAAGGTGTTTCACCTGAAGATCTTGGAGCGTTTTTGTGGTAAAACCCGCAAATTCGATCTGCCAGCGGTCTACACTGTCCCATCCTCTACTTTGAGCCAGACCGCCTATGGCTTCAAGGGCTTCTTTCCGGTAAAGTTTTATCGGGCCCCGAACATGGTCTTTTTTAGCGATGTTTTCATAAACCCAATCCGCTCCCTTTTGAACGAAGAGGAGTCCGCCTGCAAGACCCAAGCGCTTCTCTTTCTTAAAGAGTTTTTCCATCTTTTCAAAGTAGTCAGGAGGCAGAATGAGGTCGGCGTCGAATTTTCCGAGGAGATCACAGGCTTTGAGGTGTTCTTTTCCTTTGTTGAACGCTTGAATTACCTTGGCGCCCGGTTGGTGCTCCGCACTGCTTTGGTGCTCAATGAGCTCGATAAAGGTGTGCTCGGCAGCAAATTCTTGGGCTATGCTTTGTGTTTGATCCGTGCTGTTGTCATTGACGATGATGAGTTGGTCGGGTTGCCGACTTTGCTCGACAAAAGAGCGCAAGCAGGTCCTCAAGTGTTCTGCTTCGTTATGAGCCGGAAGAACCACTGCAATTCTCATCCGCGTTCGGCATAGATGAGGTAGTAACGGGGTGTAAAGGTGCGGAGCAGGGGGCGGAGGCCAATTTTCTTGACCGGATGGGCCCACTGAATAGAATCTTTGATTTCCCAGCCGGATTTTTCCATCAGCCAATCGAATTGCCAGTCTTCGAACTCGTGGTAATGGCGATCCCAGGGGTCTGTTTTACTGCGGTAAGCGGTCGAAAACCACAAGCGCAGAGGTACACTGGCCAGAAGTTTTTTAGGCTTATCGATGGCGCGCAAAAGATTAATTGGTGCCAACATATGTTCAAAAATTTCGAAAGCCGTGACCACATCGGCCTCGGTTTGCTGAACCACGCCAAAATCCAGGTCCAGGTCTTCCCCACTGGTGTTGTGAACCTGAAAACCTTTCTGCTGTAAAATTTCAGAAAAAGGATTACTGACCCCCAAGTCCAAAATGGTCTCGGTGGGGTCTACGTGTTTTTGAAGAAAGTCAAATGTTTTTTCGTACCGTCGGGTCGGAAAATTGTTTTCGTACATCTAATAGCGGTAGACCAGGGCGTTGATGTTCATCCCGGCACCTACGCTCGCAAAGATAACAACATCCCCTTCTTCCAGTGCATGTCCTTCGACTTGACCTTTACGCACCATATCCAGAAGGGTAGGTACAGTGGCCACTGAGCTATTGCCCAGTTTTTCGATGTTCATCGGCATGACGTTTTCTGGCACTTGAGCGCCGTACAAACGGTAGAAACGCTTAATGATGGCCGCATCCATTTTCTCGTTGGCCTGGTGGATGAAAATCTTCTTGACCTCATCGATAGACACGTCTGATTTGTCCAAACACGCCTTCATGGCCTGAGGAACTTCGGTACAGGCAAATTCGTAAACCTTACGGCCTTGCATTTTGATGTAACGCGTATCGGTATGGCGGCTGTCCTGATTGTTGGATTTGTCAAAGTAGAGGTAGTAGGCCTCGTCCATGGCAAAAGTGGCCGAGTGGTGCGCTAAAATACCGGTTTGAGGGGCATCAGTTTCTTCGGAATCCTGGGCTTCAATGATGGTTGCACCGGCACCATCCGCAAAGATCATACTGTCTCTGTCGTGACAGTCCACGACACGCGAAAGGGTTTCTGCACCAATAACCATACATCGTTTAGCCATCCCGCTCTTGATGAAGGCCTGCGCCTGAATCATTCCTTCTACCCAGCCCGGGCAGCCGAAAATGAGGTCGTAAGCAACGCACTCAGGATTCTCGATACGCAAAAGATGTTTGACACGAGAGGCCAAACTGGGAAGCATATCTCCCTGATTTTCGCCGTGAATGACATCGCCAAAATTGTGGGCGACAATGATGTAGTCGAGGGTTTCCGGATCGATTTTAGCATCCTGAATGGCGTTTTCGGCTGCAAAACCCGCCAAGTCAGAAGCCTTGAGGTCTTTTCTGGCGTAGCGTCGCTCACGAATACCGGTGATGGCTTTGAACTTTTCAATGATGGTTTCATTGTGGGTGTCAAAGGCTTCGCCGTTTTCAGCGTAAAAATCGTGCTCCAGGAAATCCTGGTTCAGTGTCACTATGGAGGGCACATAACATCCTGTTCCCGTAATGGCTGTTTTCATAAGTATAGCGTTCTCGACCGGAAGATACACTCGGCCAATTCTTGTTATGCGTGCATAGCAAAAAACGCTACGATGCCCAAAGCGCTATTTTGAAGCCCTTAGGACGCTGGAACCGCCTCTTCATAGGCTTCCATAGGTGCGCAAGTACACATAAGATTACGGTCTCCAAAGGCCTCATCCGCTCTTCTAACAGTAGGCCAGAACTTGTTTTCAACCACAAAAGGCAAGGGAAAAGCTGCTTTTTCTCGCGAGTACGGAAGGTCCCAATTTTCTGCCGTCAGCATACCCAAGGTATGAGGAGCATTGCGCAGTACGTTGTTGGGTTCTTCCAAAACAGCGGCTTCAATTTCTTGGCGGATTGAAATCATCGCGTCACAAAAGCGGTCCAATTCGTCTTTGGGTTCACTTTCTGTTGGCTCGATCATCAAGGTTCCTGCGACAGGGAAAGATACCGTAGGCGCGTGGAAACCATAGTCCATCAAACGCTTGGCGATGTCGGTCACCTCAATTCCATGCGCTTTGAATGGACGGCAATCAATAATCATTTCGTGTGCTGCACGCCCGCGTTCCCCAGAATATAGAACCGAATAATGCCCGTCTAAACGCTCTTTGATGTAGTTCGCATTCAGGATCGAAATAATGGTAGCCTCTGTCACTCCTTCAGCGCCCAGCATACAGATGTAGCCGTAGGAGATCAAACAGGCCAGGGCACTACCCCAAGGAGCACCTGAAATGGCCGTGATGGCTTGGTTCCCTCCGGTTGCCACTACCGGGTGGCCCGGCAAGAAAGGCTTGAGTTGCTCTGCAACACAAATCGGTCCAACACCGGGTCCTCCTCCTCCGTGTGGTATAGCGAAGGTTTTGTGGAGATTCAAGTGGCAGACATCCGCGCCAATGGTCGCTGGATTGGTCAAACCTACCTGAGCGTTCATGTTGGCACCATCCATATACACTTGCCCGCCATATTGATGGATCAAGCTTGTAATCTGTTTGATAGAAGATTCAAATACCCCGTGCGTGGATGGATAGGTAACCATCAATGCTGCCAGGTTTTCTTGGTGCAGTAGCACTTTTTCTTCCAGATCCGCCAGGTCGATATTCCCTTTTTCATCTGTTTTGGTCACCACCACTTTCATTCCTGCCATGACCGCAGAGGCCGGGTTGGTCCCGTGTGCAGAGGCGGGGATGAGGCAGATATTTCGATGCCCTTCTCCACGAGATTGGTGGTAGGCACGAATCGTCATCAATCCGGCGTATTCTCCTTGAGCTCCGGAATTCGGCTGCAAGGAAGTTGCGGCGAAACCGGTTATCTCTGTAAGGTAGTCTTCTAGTTTTTGAAGCATGTATTGGTACCCTTGTGCCTGATCGATCGGTACAAAGGGGTGCAGACGCGCCCATTTACCCCAGCTAAGTGGGAGCATTTCGGTGGCTGCATTTAATTTCATGGTGCAGCTTCCCAAAGCAATCATGGAGTGATTGAGGGCCAAATCCTTGCGCTCCAGTTTTTTGATGTAGCGCATCAGGGCAGTTTCACTATGGTATTGCTGGAATACAGGGTGGTCTAAAAAGACCGTTTGGCGTTGTAAATTGGCCGGAATAACCTCATGTCCAGCTTCTTTAGCGGTAGCCTTGTCTTTTCCTAAAAAGGCAGAGAAGCAGTCTACGATCTCTTGAACATCAGCGGCAGTGGTCGTCTCATTGACAGAAATGCCCACCTGACCTTCCGGAGTGTAGAGGAAGTTTAGACCAGCTTTTTCAGAGGTCTCTTTCAGTCCTGCACTGTTTTCTACTTCGAACAGAAGGGTGTCGAAGTAAACGGAGTTCAGTTGCTGAAGTCCCAGGTCTTGCAAAGCTTGATCCAGGGATTTTGCACGATTG
>CAZLGZ010000017.1:0-24132 GCA_964558965.1 uncultured Flavobacteriaceae bacterium | reverse complement strand
GCTATAACTTGTGGATGCGCTGGCTGTCGTTGTTGTACAGGAAGTTGTATTTCAAGGCACCGCCCAGGTAGGTTTCGTTGTTTCTCAAAAAGGCGTAGTAGTTGGTTTGTCCTTCCAAAACCTGCAGGCCTTTTTTATTGAGCTTTACCGGATTAAAGGAGGTGAAGAGGGGTTTTAAGCGTCCCATCATTCGACTGATCTGTGTGTCTCCGTAACCGTAAGGGTTCTCTTCTCGTAGAACAGCTCCAACAAATTCTCTTTTAGAAGCCAACTCTTTTTCTTCCGCGATAGACAAAACTTGGTTTTCGAAACTATTCAGGCCGTTGCGCAGAGAAGGAAATCGACGCAAATGTGCTTGTACGGCGTCTTTCAAGTAGTCGAACTGGTAATTCCCGAAGTCTCCCAGGTTTTCCAGTCGCATAGGGTTATCGCTGCAGTACAACTGCCAAACGTAGTCCGCGTATTCAATATCATCTTGACTCAACTCGACTCGATTGTCATACAGTTTACGTAATTGCTCGTCAGAGAGCTCACACAATGCAAAAAGACGGTCTTGCCCTTCTTGTTCACCGCTGCAAACCAAGGAGATCTGGGCATGACGACGGTGGGTTTTAAGCCAGCTAATCACCGCTAGCATATTGACTTGGCAAAAAAGGTCGTATTCAAACCACAACACAATTTGATCTTGTTGTTTGTGGTTACAAAGGGATCGGTATTCTTTTAAGGTCTTTTCTACAAACCAGGATTTGCTGACCTTGTAATTTTTGTTGAGGAATTCAAATCGCGTCTTCCAAAAGGATTCACTGCCAACAGTACTCAGGGTCTTTCCTTCACACAGCATTTCGCGCCATGTAATGATATCGCCGTCTAAGTTCAACTGCTTTAGCTTTTGGGTAAAACTATCCCCGTTCGTGATGTGTAGAATGGAATTCATCGACACGTAGTTTTAGTTAGTTAGGTATGGCTTGCGCACGAGTTGTAGCTGATAAATGTAAAATTATCAGGAAAAAAACAAAAACAAATAATGCAAAACCTTGATAATGAGCCCGAATATTTACTAATAACGTAAGAAAGTAGGTTCAAATTGTGAGGAATTCTTATCCCCCGACACGTTTTACTGCGAATCCTGATTTTTGGAGAAAATCCATGATTTGGTCGCGATAATCCCCCTGAATAATGATTTCTTCGTTTTTGATCCCACCGCCGACATTCAAGTGTTTTTTTAGGGCTTTCGCAAGGGCTTTGAAGTCTTTATCGGCACCATTGTAGCCCGCAATAATGGTCTGCGGCTTTCCTTTTCTCTTCTCGTATTTGCACAACAAGGGATCGTCCTGAAGCCAAAAGTCCGGTGCAGGGGTCTTGTCTTCTTGTTCTTTTTCCGGCTGGTGGTCCGGAAACAGTTGTCTGAGTTGGTCTCCTAAATCCATGACTTTATTTAAGTAAGCCGAGTTCCCTTAGACGTTCGTTTAGGAAGTCCCCAGCACTGATGTCTTCAAAAAGTTGCGGATGCTTTTCGTCCACACAGTTATCCAGACAATTCAACGGCATGGTGGCCTTGGGGTGCATAAAGAAGGGGATGCTGTAGCGTGACTCGGACCAGCCGGCTTCTGGTGGATTGACCACCTGATGTACGGTTGAAAGCAAACGATTGTTGGAGAGCCGCGAAAGCATATCGCCTACATTCACCATCAATTGATCTTTGGAAGCGATGGCTTCGATCCAATCTCCTTGCCTGTTCTGTACTTGCAATCCTCTTCCGTGGGCTCCCATCAAAAGAGTAATAAGGTTAATGTCGGTGTGGGCCGCTGCACGGACCGCCTTCTCGGGTGCCTTGGTCAGGGGGGGATAATGGATGGGGCGTAAAATGGAGTTTCCTTGGCTTACCCATTGATCGAAATAGGTTTCTTCCAGTTCCAGGTGCAAAGCCAGGGCCCGCAACATATAAAGAGCAGTCTTTTCCAGTTGCTGGTAAACTTCTTTTCCGACCGAATTAAAGGCTGGTAACTCGTCCACGGTGATATTGGCCGGATACAGGTAGTCCTCAGGTGCGCCCTCCTCGTATTGGCCAAAGTGCCAGAATTCCTTCAAGTCCCCAACAGGTGCATTTTGAGCCTTTTCTTTGCCGTAGGAGGTATAGCCGCGTTGCCCTGCAAGCCCTTGGATTTCGTAATTCGACTTGACTTCCTGAGGCAGATCAAAAAAGGCTTTGATCTGGGTGTACAATTCTTCACTGAGCTCATCACTCAAAAAGTGTCCGCTGATGGCCACAAAGCCAATTTCTTCAAAGGCAGAACCCAGTTGTTCAACAAATTGCATTTTTTTACTGTGGTCGTCCGAGAGGAAATCTCGTAAATCCACCGAAGGAATCTGGTTCATTGCGTATTTATTAGGCCTTTCAAAGGTACGGAAAGATCTCTCTTTGTTAGGGTGTCAAGGAGATTCTGTTTAATTTTCGCTGCGAATAAGAAATGGAGAAGTTTCGCGCTTCATAACCCCACGGAAAATGAGATACAACCGATCCAATCTCGACAAAAAAGTACTGTTGCAACTCTATAAAGGGATGCTGAAGCCTCGTATGATTGAAGAGAAGATGCTGGTCCTCCTTCGACAAGGCAAAATCAGTAAGTGGTTTAGTGGTATTGGCCAGGAGGCCGTATCCGTAGGGGTTACCCAAGCACTAAAAGAAGACGAATACATACTCCCGATGCACCGCAATTTGGGGGTGTTTACTTCTCGGGAAGTACCCCTTTGGAAGCTGTTTGCCCAATGGCAGGGCAAGGCCACAGGATATACCAAGGGCCGGGACCGCAGTTTTCACTTTGGAACACAATCCCATAAAATTGTCGGGATGATTTCTCACCTGGGACCGCAATTAGGGGTTGCCAATGGAATCGCTTTGGCCGAAATGCTGCAAGAGAGTTCCAAACTCGCCGTGGTTTTTACGGGAGAAGGAGGGACCAGTGAAGGGGATTTTCACGAAGCCCTGAATGTGGCCTCCGTCTGGAAACTCCCCGTCATCTTTATCATCGAAAACAATGGCTATGCACTTTCGACGCCCACCGAAGAACAGTATGCTTGTAAGCAGCTCAGTGATCGGGCGAAGGGTTATGGCATGGAATCCCGTCAATTGGACGGAAACAATGTGGTAGAAGTGTATTCCAAGCTAAAGAGCTTGTTTAAGGATGTCCGAAGACGTCCTCGACCGGTATTGGTGGAATGTATGACCTTTCGGATGAGGGGGCATGAAGAAGCCAGTGGAACCAAGTATGTTCCTGAAAAATTGATGAAGAAGTGGGAGAAAAAAGACCCACTGGTCAATTTTGAACGCTTTTTAAAAGAAGAAGGCCTGCTCAATGCAAAAAAGAGCGAAAAGATAAGAGCCGAAATTGCAGCAGAAATCGATGAGAATTGGTCCAAGGCCATCGCCCAACCCGAAGCGACTTTTTCGGAAGCCGAAGAAATGCAGGATGTTTACGCTCCCTATCGTCCAGAGCCGGTCTACGCCAATGGAGGATCCTCCACTTTGCGCCTGATTGACGCGGTTTCGGACGGTTTGCGGCACGCAATGCGTCGATTTGATGATCTGGTGATCATGGGGCAGGATATCGCGGAATACGGTGGTGTATTTAAGGTGACAGAAGGCTTCGTCGAAGAATTTGGCAAGGGCAGGGTCCGCAATACACCTATTTGCGAGTCCACCATTGTGTCTGCGGGAATGGGGCTTTCTATTTCTGGAATGAAGGCTGTGGTCGAAATGCAATTCGGAGACTTTGTCAGTTCTGGCTTTAATCCTATCGTTAATTATTTAGCCAAAACCCATTACCGTTGGGGGCAAGCCGCTGATGTGGTGGTTCGGATGCCTTGTGGAGCAGGAGTAGGGGCAGGTCCGTTTCACTCCCAAACAAACGAGGCCTGGTTTACGAAAACCCCTGGACTGAAAGTCGTTTATCCAGCATTTCCTTATGATGCGAAAGGCTTATTGATTTCTTCCATTGAAGATCCCAATCCGGTGCTCTTCTTTGAACACAAAAAACTGTACCGCAGTATTTCGGAAGCGGTACCCGATGACTATTACAACCTGCCTTTGGGCAAGGCACGCCTGGTTCGAAAGGGAGATCGCATGACCCTGGTTACTTATGGGGCAGGTGTCCACTGGGCCCTGGAAGTACTAGAGCAACATCCTGAGCTTCAAATCGATTTAGTCGATTTAAGGACACTCGTGCCTTTGGATATGGACAGCATTGAAGAATCCGTTCGCAAAACCGGAAAGCTCCTCATCGTTCAGGAAGACAGTCTTTTCGGCGGATTGGCCAGTGAGATTGCGGCTCAAATTGGGGAACGCTGTTTTCAGCACTTGGATGCACCAATTAAACGCTTGGGTAGCCTGGATACTCCAATTCCTTTTGCCAAAAGCTTAGAGGCCGGTTATTTACCGCAGAATCGCCTTAAACAGGCTCTATTGGATCTCTACCACTTCTAAAAAGGGTCAAAAAAGAGGAAATCCTCTGTTTTTGAATGTCTTAAACAATTTTTGAGGGGGTTCTGACGTATATACTAGTACGAGAACCCTTTCTTATGAAAACACTACTGCCCCTTATTCTGAGTCTGCTTACCGCAGTATCCACAACGACATCCTCGAATTTTCGCTCACCAGAAGGCAATTGGCAACTGGAGTACGCCCTTATTGAAGGAGAACGAAGCTTATTCGAAAAAGAACTATTTGGCTTAGCCGATGAACTCTGTCTAAAAAGTAGCCGCTGGTATTTTAGAACAGGCTCTAAGAAGGACGGTAGTATTGTTTTGGCTCCGAGTCCGCTGTGTTCAGAAGGACAACAAGATTTTCGCTGGAAAATGAAAAAGGGAGCTAAAAAACAATCCCAACTCCTACTGACGATCGGCAAAGGCAAACAACAAAAGGAGTATCTCTTTGATTTACTGCCTAATACCGTCGAAGACCACCTCTATTTGCAGTTTTGCCGGGGGAAAGAAGAAAAAGGAAATGCCCTGATCCTTTCTCTTCGCAAGGAGTGATTCTGCCCGAAATGGCCTATCTTTCATACAGTGAATGCATACGAGGTAATCATTGTTGGAGCAGGATTGGCAGGTCTTACCGCCGCTCTTGCGCTATCTCGTTCTGGAGTATCCGTTGTCCTTATTGAAAAGAATAACTTTCCCAAACACAAGGTTTGTGGGGAATATATTTCGAATGAAGTCCGAGACTATTTGGAGTCTTTTGGACTCGATCTCAGTGATGCAGACCCCATCCAACATTTAAGATTCAGTACGGCGGGCGGTCGAATGCTGGAGACGACCCTGCCCTTAGGGGGCTTTGGGATCAGTCGTTTTACCCTGGACCACAGACTTTGGAAACTCTGCCAGGCTTCTGGTGTCGTTTGTGTACAAGAAAAGGTGGAGGATTTGCAGGTCAATATTCAGGCAGACCAGGAGTATCCGGCTAAAGTTGTTATGGCCTCGGGACAAGAGCTCAGGGCTAAAGTGCTCTTGGCCACACATGGTAAGCGCGCAGCTTTGGATCGGCAACTGGATCGTTCTTTCATTCAGCAGAAGAGCCCTTGGGTGGCCTTTAAAGAACATTACACCAGTTCGGCTTTTCCGTCGGGTTCTGTGGAGTTGCATAGTTTTCAGGGTGGTTATTGTGGTTTGTCCCGGACTGAGAACGGATCCGTCAACCTGTGTTTCTTAATTCATCAAAACCGCTTAAATAAAGGGACATCTCGTGATGCACTACTCGGAGTGTTAAGTGAGAATCCTCATTTGAAGGCTTTTCTCCAGGAGGCGACCCCCTTGTTCGATCGTCCCATGAGTATTGCACAAATCTCTTTTGGTATTAAAGAGAGTGTCGAAAACCATATTCTCTACGCAGGCGATAGTGCAGGGCTCATTCATCCCCTCTGCGGAAATGGGATGGCGATGGCCATCCATGCTGCTTCTATAGGAGCGCAACTCATCTCCTCATTTTTGGCTGGTGAGATAAATCGCCAAACCCTGGAATCTGAATACAGTAAAAAGTGGAAAAAGCATTTTCAAACCCGTATGCGTACCGGTAGGTATATTCAGAACCTTATTGGTAAAAAAGTGCTGAGTGAACCCCTGGTTCCTCTCTTAAACCAGTACCCTCATTTGGTTCAAAAGCTCATTCAATTAACCCACGGAGAGCCGATAAGCGTATGATGGATTTTAGTGTGCGTTTTGATGGAAAAGAGATCATGGACGGGCCAGAAAAGGTACCGGGAAGCTATGAAAAGGCCTATCGGGACATCAGTCGGTGCAATGCCATGCTCGGCGGACACAAAGCCAACCTAAAGGAGGTTAAAAAATTGATAAACAGAAACATAAAAGAATCGTATACGATTTGGGACCTTGGAAGTGGGGATGGTAGTACCCTGGCTTACCTCGCAAAACACCTGAAAAACGGTAAGAAGAGCTACACTTTTCAAGGTTTTGACTTGAGTGCACTCAGCGTTGAAGTTGCTCGTCGAAACTATGCCCACGACGAGCGTTTACAGTTCCACCAACAAGACATTTTAAAAATGTCCACAGAAAATAAACCGGACATTATACTTTGCAATCTGACCCTGCATCATTTTACCGATGAGGAGGCCAAGATCTTATTGAAAACTTTAGTCGAAAGGGTCGAGTTGGGTGTTTTGATCAATGATCTAGAAAGGCATCCTTGGGCTTACCGATTGTTTCAAGTCTTTAGTTTGGTTTTTATTCGAACTCAAATCGCCAAAACGGATGGCTTGATCAGTATTCGTAGGGCGTTTCATCTCCAAGAATTTAAGCAATGGGCCCTGGAGATTCCTCAGGCCCTGCACCGGATCCGCAAACAGCCCTTATTTCGATTGATTTGGGTTCTTGAACCCCTTAAACCATCAAAAAATTGAATAACCCGTAATGAAAGAAACGACAACCGCCTTGAACTACCCGCGCATAAGCCATGTCCATAGGGCATTGCCTGAACACACGCGCAATACGGCCGAAATTTTGCCTTTTGTTCGGCTCTGGCTTGAAGGTCAGGACGAGCGCTTTATACGCAAGGTGGTCAAAGTGTTTGAAGGGGCAGGCGTAGACAAACGCTACGGCATCATGAGCATTGAAGAGGTTTTTCAGGCTACCTCATTTCAAGATAAAAACAAGCTTTATGAAGCGGCGGCCAAGGAATTGGGCGAAAACTGTTTGCGCGGAGCTTTAAAGGAGTCGGGATGGGCCGAAAAGAGTATCGACATGGTGATTACCGTGAGTTGTACCGGGATCATGATCCCTTCTTTGGATGCCTACCTAATCAATGCTTTAGAACTCCGACGCGATGTAAAAAGGTTGCCGGTAACAGAGATGGGATGTGCCGCAGGGGTTTCTGGAATTATATACGCAACGCACTATTTGAAAGCCAATCCCGGAAAACGGGTTGCCCTTGTTGCGGTGGAATGTCCTACCGCTACCTTTCAACACGGAGATTTCAGTATGGCCAATATGGTCAGTGCTGCCCTCTTTGGAGATGGCGCAGCTTGTGTACTCTTGAGCTCAAAACACGAAGACAAAGGGCCTGAAATCAAAGGGGAGGGGATGTATCACTTCTATGAAGCCACCCATTTGATGGGCTTTGATCTCACCAATACGGGTTTGCAAATGATTTTGGATCCCGAGGTGCCTTCTATGATAGAAAGTCATTTTATGGATCTTTTAGTGCCCTTTCTGCAAGAGAACGGGAGTGATCTCAATCGGCTCAAACACCTGGTATTTCACCCGGGAGGAAGAAAGATCGTACAGACCGTCGAAGACTTGTTCGGAGGCTTGGGAAAGAACATTGACGACACCCGGGAAGTGTTGAGGCAATTCGGGAACATGAGTAGTGTAACGGTCCTCTATGTGCTCGAACGATTTTTGAAGAGGGAAGTCCCTGCAGGAGACCAGGGTTTATTGCTCAGTTTCGGACCAGGATTTTCGGCTCAAAGGGTATTAATTGAATGGAAATAGCGTACTATGGAACCGAAAAAATCGTATACGATTAAGCCATATGCCTTGATTTTAGGGGGAAGTAGCGGCCTTGGATGGGCCAGTGCTCAAAAATTAGCTCAAGAGGGCTACGCCTTGTGGATTTTGCACCGGGATCGGGGGACAGAAAGAGAAAATCTCGAGAAAAAATTTGCTGAATTACGCCAGCATTGCCCGGAATTAATCACCCAAAATACGGATGCCATTCACCCTCAAAAAATAGTGAAGGCCATCGAAGAAACCTTGTCGAAAAACCCCCAAATCAAAGTGAGGCTTTTGCTCTTTAGTATTGCCAAAGGGAATGTAAAGCATCTGATTGATCAGGATTCCTTAACACCGGCCGACTTAGCAGTGACAGCCGAAGCGATGGCATTTTCGCTCATGCGCTGGGTTCAGGAATTAGATAAGCGAAATCTATGGACTTCTCCAGCGAGTGTTTTGGCTTTCACCAGTGAAGGAGGACGTAGGGCCTGGCCTGGTTATGCAGCCGTGGGCGCTGCGAAGGCGGCCCTGGAAAGTCTCGTTCGCTCTATGGCGCTGGAATACGCACCCAAAGGTATACGCTTTAATTGCCTACAGGCGGGGGTTACAGAGACGCCTTCCTCGGCCTTAATCCCGGGTATAGAAGAGCTTAAAAGAGAAAGCGAGAGAAGGAATCCCTACCAAAGGCTCACCACTCCAGAGGATGTGGCTAAGGTTGTCAGCTTGCTGGCCAGGGATGAGGCACTCTGGATTAATGGAGCCATCATTCCTGTAGATGGGGGAGAAAGTATACGCTAATGGGAAACAATAAATACACGGCCTATATCGAACGATTGCCCTATGGCAGAGACTTTTTGTTCGTTGAAGGCATTGACCACCTGACCGATGCAGAAATCAGGGGGTACTTCACTTTTAGAAAGGAATGGCCTGTTTTTTCTGACCATTTTCCGGGCAACCCGGTTGTGCCAGGTGTGATTCTGACCGAATCAGCGGCTCAAATAGCCTTGGGCATACATGGCTTGTTTTTAGAGGAGCAAACAGGCGGAGAGGTTCAAAATGGACAAATCGCCTTTTCTGAAGTGCAAATGGAGTTTCTCAAACCGCTTTACCCTGCTGATAAACTGATCGTTAAGGGATCTCCTGTCTACTACCGATTTAATAAGCTCAAGACCAAGGTGCAGCTGTTTAATCAGCAGGAAGAAATGATAGGTAGAGGGGTTATGTCAGGAATGCTATACGCTGAAAAACAAATATATAGAGATTAATATGTCAACTAAAAAACGAAGAGTTGTGGTAACCGGCATTGGGGCTTGTGCCCCCGGTGCTTTGAGCGCCGATGCTCTTCATCACTTATTGCTCTCTAACGGAAATACCATCGAACACTTTCCGGAACTGCAAGAGTTGAACTTCGGGTGTCAGTTGGGAGCGAAACCGGCCTACCAGGAAGAAATGTTAGCGCCTTATTTTGACAAGGTTTGGCAAAGAGGGCTGAACAGTGCAGGTATGGTTTATGCGGTATTAAGCGGGATGGAAGCCTGGAAGAATGCAGGATTAGAGGCAAGGCCTGAGCAGCGCGATCCTCAGGCAGGAATGGTCTTTGGAGCCGGAGTTCTTGGCGTAGACAAGCTGCACGAGGCTTTTGCTCAGGTTGACCAGGGGAATGTTCGCCGCTTGGGAAGCACAACGGTTTTGCAAACCATGACCAGTGGAGCCAGTGCATACTTGGCTGGTTTATTGGGTTGTGGAAACCGAATAAGCGCCAACTCCTCGGCTTGTAGTACCGGAACTGAAGCTGTTATTCTCGGCGCCGATTGGATAAAACAAGGCAAAGCCAAACGGATGTTGGTCGGCAGTACTAGTGAGGGAGGACCCTATGTTTGGGGCGGCTTTGATGCGATGAGGGTTCTGCCCCGATCTTTCAATGATAAGGCGGATCAAGCCAGCCGGCCAATGAGTGCCACTGCGGCAGGTTTTGTGCCTTCTTGCGGCGCCGGAGCCTTGGTCTTGGAGGACTTGGACGCGGCTGTAGAACGCGGAGCAACTATTTACGCTGAATTCCTATCAGGCAATCTCAATGCCGGAGGTCAAAGGGAAGGGGGGAGTCTAACGGCGCCCAACCCCAAGGCTGTGCGCGACTGTATTCGAGACACGATTAAGAAAAGTGGATTAAACGCGAGTGAGATCGACGCGATTAACGGGCATTTAACGGCCACTAAGGGAGACGTAGCAGAAATTGCTGCCTGGACTGAGGTGTTTGCCGAACAGCAAGCCGATCTGCCTCCGATCAATAGTTTCAAGGGCCACCTGGGGCACGCCTTAGCAGCCTCTGGCAGCATTGAATTGGTCGCTTGTGTAAATCAACTCAAGCACCAGGTGATTTATGGAAATCCAAATTGGGTCGATCTGCATCCGGAAATTGCAGAGATGGCCTGGGCTCGAGTTTTGCAAACATCCCGATCCCAGTCGATGGATGTTGTCATCAAAGCTAGTTTTGGTCTGGGAGATGTGAACGCAAGTGTTATTCTTAAGAAGTGGGCATCGGATTGACCCTAAACCTACCTATGGATAAGAACGAAATGCAGGAGAGGCTGCTTAAAATTGTAAAACTCTATCTTCCTGAAGATGTGAGTATTGAGGATGTTCAGTTGAAGAGTAATTTTACGCAAGACTTGAATATCAATTCCGCTCACCTTGTGGACATTGTTTTGGATGTAGAAGATGAATTCGGCGTGGTATTAGAGAACGAAGACATGGATGGCATGCAGACTGTCGAAGATGCTCTTTCGATCATCACCAAGAAGTTAGAAGACGCCTAGGAGGTCTCCTTAAGGCCAAAACGAATACGGAAAGTGACTTTGTTCTCTTCCTTTTTCTTTTTAATCCAAATCCCAAAATCACTACTGAACAACTCGCCTGTTGCGGTGTAGTAGCCATCACTGGGGTTCTTTTCGATCCGCAGCTCCAGGGGCTTTTGAATGCCTTTGATCCGGATATTTCCTTTTACCTGGTAGCCTTTGGAAGTCTCTAGCAGGCTTTCTGCTTGGAATTCCATGGTTGTGTACACCTTGCGGTTGAAGTATTTCTTGCTCATTAAATGCCAATCCCGAATAGCATTGCCGGTCTCGATACTTTCCACTTGGATACTAGCCTTCCATTCTTGGGGCTGTAGCGAGTCCAAGTGTACCGTATCGGGGAAACTGAATTGAGTGAAAGTACCCTTTACGTTTTTGGAGGGAAAAGCAAAACGGACCTCTACATTTGCGAAACACTTTCTGTTTAAGTTATCCTGAGAAAAAACAGTGTTAATCGAAAAAAAAAAGCCCAATAAGAGGAAGGAGATGTCTAAGATTCATGTAGATTTGCTGAACAATTTGTAAGAAAAATACTATTTATTTTAATTATTCCGATACAGCGATTTAATATGCTGTAATACAAGCGTTTGAGAATTGTAAAATGTTGATATTTTCTCGATTTTTGTTGATTAGTCTTGTAGGAATAAGGCAATAAAAGGCTAAAATAAGCGTAATTTAACTGGACGATTCGATACTTAAACAATTATGCCACATTCAGAGACTAAAATTGTTGCTACAGGACAATCAGAATTGGATCAATTGATCCTCAAACTGGAACGCAGTCACAAAAGTGTATTGCGAATTAGTACGAAACTGCAATCCTATACTTACGAGCCCAACAATTTGGAGTCTTTTGAAAAGTTACGCAATCTGCGAATGGGATTTCGGGATTTAGCTCGAGATCAGGTTTTGTTATTCGAAGTGATCAAAAATGGCAGAACCATTCGGGAAATGCTGATCGAACGTCTCGAGCGCCTACAGTCTCGTTTTTCCGACCTGGAACACGAGTTGGCTTCCTATCTGCTGGACCTTAAAGGCTACTACTAGGACCAAAGAACCTTCTTTCCTATAATCGTTATACCAAGATGACCTGTTCTTTGAAGGGAACTTCAAGGATATTCTGTTAAGGTACTAGAGCATTATCGGCATTCTTAGTAATTTGAAAGACTAAGAAATCATCTCCTATGCTTGCTCGAAAATTCACTTTTTTCTTTCTTCTTGCTTTTGTTTTTGCACCGGTTTGGGCTCAAAATGGGCTTTCAACCGTGGTTATCTGTTGGGATACTTCAAAATCGATGGAAGTCCGGGCTATAGAGGAAGAGATGAGCTACTTGGAAAAGCTTTTTAAAGAAAAGAAAGAGACAAGGGTGCAGCTCTTGTTGTTCGGAATGGATGTCAAAGAGAGGACTTATCAAATTCGACAGGGCAATTGGAGTAAACTGAAAACGGACCTGCAAAATGTCGATTACGAGGGTGCTGCTTTTTATTCTGCCTTGAATCCAAAAATTGAGAACCGCAAAGTCTACCTGTTTACAGACGGCCTTCAACTCCTTAAAAAGGATTATCTGCTGCTAGGAGAGGGGAGTATCATTCTCAATAGTTCACCTAAGGGCAATAGAAAGTTCTTGAATAGAACAGCCCTGTTAAACCGTTCAGAATTTCAAGATTTGGTTTCGGAACAGTCGGTAACAAGGGTAGAAGAGGAAGAGGTTCAAATTCGAGGCACCGTTTTCGTTGATAACGAAAGGCTAGCGAATATTCCGGTAAGAGTAAAGGGATCTGATCGGGTGGTGTACACCGACAAGCAAGGGGAGTATGTGATCCCGGAGGGCATTGAAGGTGACAGTATTATTGTAAACAACGATTTTACTTTTGCGATAAGGGATATCCAAGACCGTGAGCTCTTTTTGAAATCCCGGATCACTCAGCTTGATGAAGTGGTGCTAACCGAAAACAAGAAGGTGTCTGAAGTTTCCAAGGAAGAGGAGGGAACCGGTTACGCTGTTCAATCCATTGGCAAGGAGGAGCTCACTACGGTAAACACCAATTTAAATTCCGCTGTGCGCGGGCGATTCTCTGGAGTAACGACTGGAGGGGGAATTCAAAGTGGAGCGGATCAAGACCTCAGTCGCTTTATCGTGAGAGGGCAATCCAGCATGTTGTTAAATAACTACGGACTTATCGTGGTCGATGGAGTACCGATCAAGCAATCCAATTCGGCTAGTTCAAATTTCCAGGGTGGAGACGCCATTGCGAGCACCAATTTTATTGATCCTGCACTCATAGAAGATATTACGGTTTTGAAAGGGTTGGCTGCAACCAACCGGTTTGGATCCTTGGGTTCCAATGGGGTGTTATTAATTACCACAAAGACAGCGGTTACCAAGGGTAAGAATGGCGAAATCGTGGATCGAGCGCGACTCACGGACAATATTTATGATGAGAATGAAGCCTTGGCCAAACCCCAAGAAGCGCCCTTTTATCAGCTGCTTAAAGCAGCTCAAAACCCGCAGGAGGCTTACCAAACCTACAGCTCGCTTCAGGAATTGAACCAAGGAAACATAGCCTTCTATCTGGAGTCCTATGATTATTTTTCGAAGCAAAATAAATCACTGTCTATCAGCGTTTTAACTAATATTCTGGAATATTACCCGGAAGATATCAAGCTGTTGAGAACGGTTGAATTTTATCTTTCTCAAGCGGGCTACGACCAACAGGCACGTCTGGTGAACGATCAAATCCTGGAGATTTCGCCCAATAATTTACATGCGTATTACAAGAGAGTGATGTTGCCCGACGACAAAGCCGTTCAGACCCAGATGGAAACCAAATACGCACTTCTAAAAGGGAAAAAGAAATTCAAGGAGATCAATGCACAGCCCATTCAAAAAACCCTGGTCAGGGATATCAAGAATTATATTGAGAAAAACAGGGCTGCATTGAATGTAAACTCCATCGATTCGTACCTGGCCAACAATATCCGTTACGATGCACGCTTTGTGTTTGAATGGAATAACCCGGAGGCGGAGTTTGAGTTGCAATTCGTGAATCCTCAAGACCGGTATTACAATTGGGGATATTCGCGCAATGAAGATGCGCAACGAGTGAATTTAGGCTTGACCAACGGCTATATGTTGGAAGAATTTGAATTCTATGGCAAAGAATCGATCGGAAAATGGATTGTGAACGTAAAATACCTAGGGAATATATCAGAAGTCGATCAAACGCCTTTGGTATTGAAATGTGTGGTCTACACAGACTTTGGAAAACCCACCGAGCAAAAAAAGGAAGTAGTGGTTCATCTTTCTAAACGCCATCAGAAGCAGAACGTACTAGAAATCGTCGTTAACTAGATTTTTTAAAGGGGATTATAAAGGAGGTCCATTCTGTATCCTCCATATTCTATTTTACATAATATAAATTATAGTACAATTGATTCTGGAAGTAATTCGGCGGATAGCTCTGCTATTTGATATAAAATCAGTACGAACGCTTTAGCATCATAACGGTACCAATTTTAGGCCAAAGTCGAAGTTTAATCAGCGTCTTAGAACCCATTAGATCTTTCCCTACAAATCCACACAGATCTCCTGTAGGACGCCTTCGTTGCCACCGCCATGAAATACAACGCGTTCAATTCCTTTTCCGATTAAATAAAAATCCTTTAGTCTGTTTTGCTGGACTGTAGCGCTGTCCAGGACCTTTCCTTGTTCAGTAGTCGCCCAAACTTTAAAATCGGTATTGTAGCTGGCCATACTCAGCTTCACCTGATTCACCGGCTTTGGAAGCCCAATCGACATTCCACTGGATTCGAATTGCAAGGCATTTTTTTGCCCTGTTGCGTTCACAAAGAGTTTGCCAGCAGATTCTACAGTAAAACCAGCTTGCTTAAAAGGCGAAATTATGGGCGTATCATCCGGGTAAGATCCAAAATCCAGGCAAATGGAAATCACAGCGTTTTCGGCAAGATCATCGATCCCGCGCCGGTTTTCATCCGTTTTACACGCTTGTAGCACCAAAAAGCCTACAAATACAGAAACCCTAATTGAGTTGGACATAAGCAGAAAAAAACCTAAAGTTCTTTCAACTCCTGCTTAGTTTGCTACTAGAAAACTGTAATCCTTATACAGATTACCGTCTATTTTCGGCCATTGAAGTGATACTTCAACTAGTCGATGGATGAATTTAGCTCTTCCAGCGCAGTTTTAAGCTCCTCATACCGCTCTTGCACATCTTTACCGACTATCTGATCCGTTCTACCTACCATATTGTAGAGATAAGAGATCTGGGAGACCAGCATTTGCTGTGGATAAGCCCCTTTGGCATTTCGAAGTGTATTCAACGCTTTCTTCAGTTTTTCATGACGCTCAGAACTTCCTTTGGCTTTTTTGAGGTCTTTTTCAAGTTGATCCTGGAGTTGGCGCGCTTCGCTCAATAAAGCGATGACTTTTTGTTGCCACTCCCCTTGCGCTTGTAATTTGTCCAAAGTCAATCCTTCCGCCTCTACACGCGGATCAGCCAAGATTTCAAAGGTCTGTTCCATTTGCTGCTCCCCTACGGTCAGACGAGCTGTGTATTGTCCCGGAAGAACCATGGGCCCATTGCGGTAACGCCTTCTGCTGTGTTTATGCCACGGACCTTTAGAGCGAAGGTCCCACGCAAAGCGGTGCATTCCCCTACCCTTTTCTAATCGGGTATTTACATAGCGGAAAGTAGTACTCAAATTCATGTCTTCTACCTCTTCTACGGATGATTTGAGCAGGGAGTTTCCACTAAAAATGGAGACTACCGTAGTCCCAGACTTGTCCAAGATATCCAACTGCACCTCTGATTTGCTATCGGGTAGGTAGTAATCGATATAGACCGCTGTTCTTGGATACGCCGGAAAGGTCCCGGAAGAACGCACCATCGGGTAACGGTAACGAATGGTTTTGTCCGGAGCAAATAAATGAGGCTTAGCCCCGAGGGAACTGATACCTTGATCTCGTAGAGGGGTAATATTGTCTAGAATCCAAAATCCTCGACCCATGGTGCTGAGAATCAAGTCTCCACGGTAAATTTTTATGTCGGTAATGGGTGTCACGGGCAGGTTTTGCTGAAAAGCTTCCCAGCTTTGGCCATCATCCATAGAAATGAACATACCGTACTCCGTCCCTGCATAAAGCAAGCCTTTGCGCACTGGATCTTCACGCAGTACGCGTGTAGTGTAATCAGAGGGGATTCCACTACCCGACTTGGTCAACAGCGTCCAGGTTTTTCCGAAATCGGTGGTTTTGTATAAATAGGGTTTTGCATCTCCTAAAAGGTGGCGATCGACAGCAATATAAGCGGTGCCCAAATCATGTACTGAGGCGGCAATGGATTCTACCCGCCCTCCCTTGGGTAGTTTTTTAGGGGTGACATTCGACCAGGTTTTTCCACCATCGCGGGTCACAGAGACAACTCCGTCGTTTGACCCCGTCCAAATCAAGCCTTCCTGCAAAGAGGATTCCCGAATAGAATACAGGGTGCTGTAGTACTCTTCTCCGGTGATATCCCGGGTAATAGGGCTTCCGGAAATTACCTGTTTGTCCGCTTCAAAAGCCGTCAAATCAGGCGAAATGGTTTCCCACTCAAAACCATCCGAATCGGTCTTGTGCAAAAACTGGGATCCGTGATAGACGACATCCGGATTATGAGGAGAAACATGTACCGGAGCTACGCGCTGAAAACGGTATACAAGGTCTTTAGGATTGTGGCCGTAAATGTTCGAAGCTCCTACATAGTAGCTTTTCTCCACTCCAGTTAGTTTATTAAAAACCCCAAACCGCCCTTTACAGTTGGCGTAGACAATATTGGAATTACCGGGTTTAGGAACCGCAGGTCCGGTTTCGCAGCCTCCCGTATTGATGATCCAGGCCGATCCAGGGTTCTGCACAGCACTTGGCGGAAAACTCGGTACGGCAATGGTGGTGTAATTGTCTTGTTGCCCTGCGTAGAGCCAATACGGGTATTGGTCATCAACCTCGACCTGATAGAGCTCAGCTGTGGGTTGGTTGAATTGGGTGGACCAGGTTTCTCCGCCATTAAAGCTCACATTCGCACCTCCATCATTGGCCTGAATAAGGAGCTTAGGGTTACTAGGGTTGAGCCAAATATCGTGGTTGTCGCCATGAGGAACCGAAAGGACTCTCCAGGTTTTTCCACCATCAATCGATTTGATTAAGGGGTTGGCATTGGAGTAAACAATATTGGGATTGGTCGGGTCCAGTTCTACATTGGTGTAGTAAAAGGGACGATTCACCAGGCGAATATCATCAGAGACATGGGTAAATGAACCACCCTGGTTTGAGGATTTGTACAATCCCTGCTCCCCTTCCGGGGCTTCAATGACGGCGTAAAGAATGCTGGAATCAACCGCTGATACTGCTAGATCAATTTTTCCTATGGTATTCTGTGGTAAGCCCTCCTTGAGCCTCACCCAGTCTTGACCTCCATTGACGGATTTGTAAATCCCGCCTTCATCCCGGTTTCCTCCAGAAATAATCGTCCAGGGCTTGCGCTCTGCCTTCCAGGCGGCTGCATACACCACATTGGGATTTCCGGGTAGTAGTTCCAAGTCAGAAAAGCCAACCTTATCCGATATAAAGAGTACTTTCTCCCAGTTTTCTCCTCCGTCTGTTGTTTTGTAGATCCCCCGCTCCGGGTTGCTGCTAAAAGCATTCCCGATGGCAGCGACCCACACGATATTGCTGTTGTTGGGATCGATTTCCACCGCCCCGATCTGCCCGGCATTTCTTAGACCTATATGCTTCCAGGATTTACCTCCATCGATGGATTTATAGACCCCTTTTCCACTGATAACATTGCTTCGGAGACCATCTGAACCGGTTCCCACATAGACAATATTGGGATCGTTTTGAGCGACACTGATGGCTCCAATAGAAGGGGTGTCAAAGTAGCCATCGGAAACATTAGTCCAGGTGGTACCGTAGTCCAAGGACTTCCATACCCCTCCTCCGGAAGCTCCCAGGTAAAAGGTCCCGGGCTCTTTGGCTACTCCCGTAACAGTCGTAACACGTCCACCTCTAGATGGCCCTACGGTTCTGTACTGCAAAGATTCATAATTCGCTGTTGACGATTGGGACGATTTTTCCTGACCCATACACCAGAATCCGGACAATGAAAAAAGCATCAAGAAAAGAACGCGAGTAAGCTTCATAAGGGAAATAATTTATAAACCCTTAAAGATAGGGAATAAAGCAGGGCCAGCCGCCCTTCTTTTAAGGGGCAATAGGGCTATCTTCAGCCCGTTTTAAGTATTTAGAAATCGTAGATATTCATTTATGAAACGTTTACTTGCTTTGGGATGGGTTCTTCTTCTGGCCGCATGTCAGACTGACACAAGTCCTATGGAAGAGAATGATCCTTCAGAAGAAACTGGCTCAGATCTGCCTAACATCATGCTCATTATTGCGGATGATATGGGACTCGATGCCACCCCCGGTTATGCTATAGGGACTCAAAAGCCTTCCATGCCCAATTTGGAAGCCTTAAGTGCGAATGGTATTCGTTTCAATAACCTCTGGTCCTATTCCACCTGTACGCCCACTCGATCGAGTATACTCACAGGAAAGAACGGAATTAACACCCAGGTACTAGGAGTGGGCGATGAACTCTCGATCACCGAGGAATCTTTGCAGTCTTACATCTCTCGATTAAGCGGCAATGCCTATGACCAAGCGGTTATTGGGAAGTGGCACTTGTCGAGTGATTTGACGCACCCAACAAGTATGGGGGTTCCCTATTACTCTGGGCTACTCTCTGGCTCTGTGCAGTCTTATTGGGATTGGAATTGGGCGGATAATGGAATGTCTAATTCAGAGACCACCTATACCACAACAAAATTTGCCGATTTAGCTATCGATTGGCTCGATGACACCAGCAAACCTTGGTTTTTGTGGTTGGCCTTTAATGCCCCACATACTCCTTTTCATCTTCCAGACACCGATTTGCATCAGCAGGGATCCTTACCAACGGATCAAGCGAGTATTGATGCCAACCCACTGCCCTATTATTTAGCCATGCTAGAAGCGTTAGATACAGAACTCGGACGAGTGATCAATAGTTTGTCGCAGGAAGAAAGAGACAACACCATCTTCATTTTTATCGGTGACAATGGTTCCCCAGGGCAAGTGGTGCAGGAATACAACTCCAGACGCTCAAAAGGCAGCATATACCAAGGAGGTATCAATGTGCCGCTGATCATTTCAGGAAAAGGGGTTAGCCGAATGAACGAAACGGAAGATGCCCTCTTACAAACAACAGATCTATTTGCTACGATCAGCCAATTGGCTGGGATCAATACCTCTTCTATACACGATAGTCAAAGCTTTCAGCCACTGCTGACGGGTTCTGGCCCCTCAACAAGAGAGTACGCTTTTGCCGAAAGTCGCGATGACAATGCAGGAGGTATCGACTATGCAATACGCAACGAAACCCACAAATACATTCTCTTTAGTGATGGAACAGAAGCCCTGTACTATATGGTGGGTAATTTTATTGAAAACCCCAATTTACTCAGTGCAAACCAAGCACCTCTGTCGGCCGAAAATGAGGCCGTATTAATCGAGCTTCAAGGTCAGTTAGATCAGATCATTAACTAACAAAAAAAAGCCCGGATGAACCGGGCTTTTGAATTATAGTTAGGAGCGTTGATTAGTCAAGCGTAATTTCTTGGGTAGCACCATTTGGATAAGTCACTGTGGCCTTGTTGTCACAAGTTCCGTCTCCAAAGTCCACATCAAGAGAGAGTCCATTCTTGCTCACATTCATGGTTCCAGAGGACCAGTAAGCGCAGTTGAACTGCTTCGAAATGTTTCCAGCAATAGTGTAGGTGTTTCCACCTTCCGTAATCGTCCAGTTTCCTTGCAGGTTAAAGAGGGTATCTTGTCCTTCTTCAAAGACTACCGTAAAGGTCTTCGTTCCGTTTTCAGTAATGACGCTGCCATCTTCCAGGGTAACAGTAATATTACTGGTTGTGGTGAACGAAATATTGGTTTCGCTTTGTTCCCCATTTAGGGTAATGCGGCGTGTTCCATTTACCGTTGTTCCACCCACCATAAAGTCTGTGAACGTTGCGGTGAAACTCGCCCCATTTTGGTTTTCTTCGTAGAACACACTAACGGTTCCATTGAGCGTTTCTGAGCCTTCAACAGAGCAGTCTGTAAAGGTTACCGTAAAGCCGTTTTCAGTATAGGTGGTTTCGTAGCAGTCGTTTTTCGCTGTTTCGCCAGCACGTTTTGTGGCAAAACCACCGATATAAAGGTCAGAAAGCACATCGTCCACAGCCGAAGTCAGATCATCCGCATTCAGGATGGTTTCCATTTCTTGGCTAGTCAGTTCCTGCCCGTTTTCTACCCCTAGGTCCGGAGTCTCGTCTTCACTACAGCCAATGGCTAGAAGTCCAACAAAGGCAAAAAAGAATGCTTTTTTAGTGATTTGCTTATTCAAAAACATTGTTATCGTTGTTTGGGTTACCCCAGTAAAACGAGCACCGACAACGAATCGTATACCTTATTGCTTTTTCTCGTTCAAACGTCTTTTGGTTCTAAAGCGAGAAAACAGGACAATCTTCTTTTTGGTATTGATGAAGTAAACACCTGATAGCAGGATTAGTGCTGCCATACCAGCCTGAAGGGTGATCTTTTCGTTTAAGAAATAAGCCCCTAAAATCAAGGCCACAATGGGGTTGACATAGGTGCTGGTCGCCACCTTTTCGGGAGAGACGGTACGCAATAAGAAATTAAAAGAGGTGAAGGCCACAATGCTTCCAAAGATGACAAGTAAACCCATGGCCCAGAGCACATCAGCACTCCAAGTCACTGGACTACTCCACTGCTCCCCCGCTATCGTACTCATGACCATCAACAGGAGTCCACCCCAAAGCATTTGGTAAGCGGTGTTGACCAAGAAGTTCTTAGGGAGTTCGGCTTTGGCTACAAATAAACTGGCATAAGACCAGCTGATCATACACATTAAAATGAGAAGCATTCCCACCCAGGCATATTCCTGCGTTATGATTTGCTGCTGACTTACCAAGAGGTACATTCCGATCACCCCCAAAAGTACCCCCACATACGACTGAGGTTGGATGCGTTTACCTTGTAAGATCCACATCATCAATAGAATAACCAAAGGTTGGGCCGAGATTTCAAGAGCCGCAAATCCACTGTCTAAGTAACGCAAGGCCCAAACGGCAAAGCCATTGCCTATGGATAGAAAAAGAAAACCAGCAAATAGGGAATTCAGCGCTTGTCTTCTGTTAATTTTTAAAGGCTTACCCGAAATGGCTGCCCAAATAAAAATTAAACCTGCTGCCGCTGTAAAGCGAAAACCAGATAACATAAAGGGAGGCAGTTCAAGAACCGCAATCTTATTCAGTAAGTAGGTGGAGCCCCAAATGATGTAAATCGCAGCGAAAGCAAGGATTACAAGGAGGTTGTTCGACGAAGCTTGTGGTTTACTGCTCATTGGTTTTTTCCATTAGCTTTTTAAAGCCTAGGGCAACTCCGTTGGTCCATCCAAAGCCATCTTGGGTGGGGTACTCCCCTCCTCCTGAAATCAGGCTCAGGTCTTCCACGTTGTATTTCTCCATCATTTTTCCCGTATTGGCGTAGACTTTCTCATTGATGTTAAGCCAACGGTCCGCAATGAGCGTTGCGTCGTCCGTATACCCGTAGTTCAACAAACCATAAACGGCCATCCATTGAAGTGGCGCCCAGCCGTTGGGAGCATCCCATTGCTGACCTGAATGATCTACAGTGGTAAGAAGACCACCGGGTTTTAAGAACTGTTTGATTAAGGTAGCCCGTACCTGAGCGGCTTGTTCAGGTGTTGCCAGCTCAAAATAGAGTGGATAGACTGCGGCTAATGTCCATTCCTGCATGGATTTTTCATCTTCAAAATCGTAATCCAGGAAGAACCCTTCATCTGACCAAAGGTACTTTTGAATAGCCGCCTTGCGGGCTTCCGCCTTTGCTTTGAATTCGTTGGCTTCCGCAACCTTGGTCTGATCAGCATAGGCTTTACTGATTTGCATTTCCATGAAGTACATCAGGCTGTTCAGATCTACCGGTAAAATACGGGTGGTCTTGGTTGTCGAAAACTTTCCTTTGGTACCGTACCAACGGGAACTGAAGTCCCATCCCGAACAGGCCGCAGCACGAAGGTCGCGGTACAACTGTCTTTTTTGTTCTTCTCCGTAGAGCATCTCGGCTAATTCACGATCCTCTCGATAGGATTCTGGTCTGGGCGTATCTCCAGAATCCCAATAGCGGTTGAGTACAGCACCATCAGCCATTTCAACACGATAACGACTGGCCGTCGAGCTTCCCCAGTTTTCGGTCAGGGTGTCCTTCCGCATCCAAAAATCATATTCGGCAAGCATTTGCGGCAAAAAGCGCAGGCGCTGTGCTGGATTTTCTCTTGAAATGGCATCCACCATCAAGCTAAAAAAAGGAGGCTGAGATCGGGTGAGGTAATAATCCCGGGTTCCATTGGGAATGAATCCTAGGGAATCGATCAAAAAAGCAAAGTTTTCGACCATGCTTTCGGCCAATTCATACCGCCCACTAACCAATAGGCCTTCCATAGTAAAGTAGGAATCCCAGTAGTAGATTTCACGGAAGCGACCCCCAGGGACGATATAGGGCTTGGGTAAAGCGATTTTACTCGAATGGGCTTCTGGTACATCAGCTTCTTTGCGCAGTCTTGGCCACATGCGCTCAATATGCGCATACATATCTGAAAGGGTGTCATTGGCAGCAATCTCCGGTAAGGCGGGGAAGCGCTCAAAGTTTTCTTCTACGAAGGCTTTCAGTGAAAAGTCCTTCTCTTCACGTAGCTCCAGGTATTTCTTCTCGAGCAGGGCAAAGGAATCCTTTGGGGTGTAGTCCACAAAGGTTTTGGAATCCGGAAAAAATCCAGCCAGCTGAACCGCCTTAAACAGTTCTGTTTCGTAGTACTGATCCGCAATGGTTGTCGTAGTGGGTTCTTCCTTACAAGCCAAAAGCAAAAGAACAAAAGCAGTGAGTGCGCATAGTTTTTTCATAGAGCAAATTGGATAGGACGTTAAAGATAGAATCTTTCCTTTAGAACTATACAGGAAACCAATACCTTTAATGATCCATGGACCGCGGTATATTACGAGATCACGTGAAGACGTACTTGTTGGAGCAAATTCAGCAAGGCCGCTTGCGCGTTGGTGAATCCATCAACCTGGCTTCCCTCTCTCGGGAAACCAAAATCAGTGTAACCCCTATTCGGGAGGCCTTGAGTCAATTCGAACACGCGGGCATTGTCAAAGCCTTGCCTAATAGAGGCTTTGTAATTCGCAAAATGGAAGCCAAGGAAGCCGAGCAGTTATTCGAAACCCTCGCGCAATTGGAATTGATGGCCCTGGAAGACACGGCAATTGACCAAATAGATACCACTGAGCTTCGAAAGCAACTTCGCAATCTCGAACAGACCCATACCTACCTCAGTCGACTCAATGCGCATTATACCTTTCATGACCTGTTGACGGGTAAATGCACCAACAAGGTTCTTTTGGGAATTATCCGAGATTTACGAATTCGGGTGTTGTTCTATGAGCAGGCCTTTGTTACCCAACCTTCCTTTTATGAGCATATTGACAACCAGAAGGAAGCCATCGTGCAGGCTATTGAAGAAGACAACCTGCCCACGGCGGCCTTGATTCTTAAAATGAACTGGATGATTGTGCTCAACCATGTCAAAAAAGAAATGGCCCAGAAAAACTGAGCCATACTTTCTTAGGTGGTATTCTATTAATCGTTGGTGTAGTTAATTTTTATCCAAATGGCCGTGCCACTCATAATGGATTCTGAAACGACAATCAATTCATTTTCGTCAATAACATCACCATTGCGTTCGGCCACTTCGTCCACTCCGATGACACCATCCCGCACATTTCGGGCCGTTGTCGCGATAAGTAGATCTCCGGCAGCCGGTTCCTTAGCCGGATCTCCGAGCAATTGGTCAAAATAACGGGCACTACCATCGGATTCAGAATACTGAATATATCCCTCCTCAGAAAGCATTTCGCGCACAGCAGCGTCGGCTTTGGCAATATCCTGGTCAGAACTGCTGGCACTGGTGATGATAGCGGTATAACAGTCCACTCTTTGCGAATCAGCACAAAGACTTAAGGCCGTTTGATCTCCTTCGTTTTGGCAGCTGCTCCCAACCAATTCGGTAAGACCCAGGTAGTCAGGAATAACAC
>CAZLGZ010000016.1:22552-24496 GCA_964558965.1 uncultured Flavobacteriaceae bacterium | reverse complement strand
TACTTTGTTTTGCATAGTACTGTCTTTTGGATATATATTTGCCATGTAAGCTAATAAAACAGCTTGCTCATCATCAATCAAATCATGGCAGAAGTAATCAGTAAACACGAACGGAATTTGGGGGCGCTCATCCACGCCTCCACTTTTAGCAAGTACATTTTCCCTTTTGGGAATTTCATTGTTCCCCTACTCTTGTGGTCAGCGAACAAACGCGATTATGAATTTGTAGATCACAATGGTCGGGAAGCATTGAATTTCCAGTTAAGTATGCTGCTTTATTCCATCATCGCGGGAATGATTGGGATCCCCTTCATCATCGGATCCTTGCCCAACTTATTTCACGACGGCTTCCTGGACCTAGGCAGTCTGAATGAACTCAACAGCCTGAACGTTCATTTTCACGGTGACGGCGGTTGGCGCTTAAGTCGGGCCTTTTTGCCAGCAGGTATTACCGGACTTGTTCACTTGACATTGATTGTCCTCAATATTGTTTACTCCATATTGGCGACAGTCCGAACCGCAGACGGTCAGTTGTTCAATTATCCGCTTAGTATCAAATTCATCAAGTAAACAAAGCCAGTTTATTCATCAATCAATCATCCAATCAATCAACCAATTAATCACCACTTCATCCTTGTTGTTTTATCAACCTATAACAACAACCAACCTAACCACAGCAGTGTGGTTGCAACAGCCGGGAGTCGGCTCTCCCGGCTGTTTTAAACGAACAGTAACCCAAGGTGTCGTCTGCCACCTTAAACGAATCCGGCAGTTATGAATATTGAAAATACAAAAGCGCAAATGCGCAAAGGGGTTCTAGAATATTGCATTCTCTCTATCCTCACAGACAGCGACAAGTACGCTTCTGAAATTTTGTCGACCTTGAAGGACGCCAAAATGCTCGTGGTGGAAGGAACCATCTACCCCTTACTTACTCGACTAAAGAATGCAGGACTACTGCAATACCGCTGGGAGGAATCCACTTCAGGTCCCCCGCGCAAGTACTACGCTTTGACTGAAACCGGTCAAATCTTCTTAAAGGAATTAGACAGTACCTGGGACGACCTTCAACAGGCCGTGAACTTAGTCACACACACAAAATAGCAGCAACCATGAACAAGACAGTAAATATCAATTTAGCCAACACCTTCTTTCATATCGATGAGGAGGCCTACGCCAAACTAAGGCGTTATTTGGAGTCCATCAAGAAATCCTTTGATGGTACACCGGGAAGTGACGAGATCATTGCCGATATCGAAGCACGTATTGCAGAGCTGTTCAGCGAAAAAATGGAGAATGACCGCCAAGTCATCACCATGAAGGAAGTCGACGACGTAATTGCCGTCATGGGTCAACCAGAAGACTACCACGTGGACGAAGACCTTTTCGATGAGCCTCAATCAGCGAGTTCTGACAGCGAAACAAAGCGATCCAAGAAGCTATTCCGTGATTGGGACAACAAATACATCGGCGGTGTGTGCGCCGGTCTGCAGCACTATTTAGGAATCGATGCGCTGTGGATTCGTATTCTGTTTTTGATCCTGGCCATTTTTGGAAGTGGCTTTGGGCTCATCCTTTACTTTGTATTGTGGATCCTCGTTCCAGAGGCGACAACTACAGCTGAGAAGCTGGATATGAGAGGGGAACCGATCAATATTAGCAATATCGAAAAGAAGGTAAAAGAAGGAATTGACGATGTGACCGAAAAAGTCAAAAACGTCGATTACGATAAAATGGGAAACCGCGTAAAAAGCGGATCCCGTAGCTTTTTCGAAGGCTTAAGTTCGGTTCTGGGTTTTTTAGTGAGCCTGGTCGGTAAATTCATCGGTATCATCTTGATCATTGTGGGAGCCTCCACCCTGGTCGCCCTGTTCATTGGTTTGTTTACAGCAGGGGTGGTGGACGTGATTCACGTTCCCGGGGTGGACTTTTACAATCTGATGA
>CAZLGZ010000016.1:0-22542 GCA_964558965.1 uncultured Flavobacteriaceae bacterium | reverse complement strand
GGCCTGGGCGATTTCTACCCTGGTATTTTTTGCCGTGGGAATCCCTTTCTTCTTCCTCTTTTATCTGGGGTTGAAGATCCTTGTCAACAACCTCAAGTCCTTGGGGGGCTGGGCAAAGGCCGTCTTGGTCTTGATTTGGGTAGCCGCGGTAGGAACCCTGGTGGTCATTGGAGTAAAACAGGCTAGTATGCACGCCTATACGGGACAGATCAAAGAGGATAAAGCCCTGATCACCTCCACTCCTATCGATACCCTATCGATCAGTATGGGCAAGTACGAGTACTACAACAGCGAATTCAATATGGAAATCGATGGAATGAGTATGCAGTACGATGGCGATGGAGAAAAGATTTTGCACTCCGAGGATGTCCGTTTTGATATACTTCCTTCCGAAGATGATCAAATGCGCATCGAAATCGTCCGCAATGCCAATGGGGCTAATTATAAAGAAGCCCGGGAAATGGCCGAAAAAATCATCTACAATTACCGATTAGACGATAAGCGACTAATCCTGGATGATTACCTCCTGACGGATTGGGCCAATAAATTCAGGGACCAGGAAATTCGCATCAAGCTCTACCTACCCGTTGGTCAGAAGATCGTATTGAAATCCGATACCCGATATCACTTGGGCTACCGAACCCTTAATGCCAATGGCTACTACTCCTACAAAATGATTGATCACCTGTGGGAGATGACCAAGGAGGGGAAACTCATTTGCCTGGATTGCCCGATCGAGGAGGAAGAGGAGGAAGAACCTGTGGAGGTTGAAGAAGTCCTTGAAGAAGAGGTGATCGAGGAATCGGCACCAGAAATTCTTGAGGAAGTTGAACTGCCGCAAATCGAGGAATAATGGGCTTTTTGTTCAATCTTGAAGGCTGAATTCTGACAATTCAGCAAGAAATTTTGACAATTGGTGAAACAAAAGTAGGATTAGCTCGTCTATTTAGTGAGCTTCGTCTCAAAGAATCAATCTAAAAACAAAACACAATTATGAAAACGATCGTAAAAGGATTAGCCGTAGTTCTTTTAGCCCTTACCACAGCCTCCTGTGCCTTTGATGTCAATTTTGGCGCTGGAAAAGCAGGAAATGGTGTAGTTGCTGAACAAACAAGAACAGTTAGTGAAGAATTTACCAAAGTGTCCGCATCAGAAGGACTCGATGTCTATGTTGCCCAAGGAAGTGAGTTCGAAATTCGTGTAGAAGCGGACGAGAACATCATCGACCTTATCGCCACGGATATCAATAACGGTAAGCTTCGTGTTCACACCAAAGAGAACATCGGGAATGCAACCAAAAATATCTACATCACCATGCCGGCCGTTTCTGCCTTGGCCTCCTCCAGCGGAGCTGACCTAGAGGTCAAAGGAACGATTCAGGCGGATGAAATTGAATTGGACGCCAGCAGTGGTTCTGACCTGATTGCGAGCATCCAGGCCAAGTCGGTAGAAGCAGACTCCAGCAGTGGAGCCATGATTCAAATCACTGGTGAGGCTTCTGAGCTGAGCGCTGACGCCTCTTCAGGATCCAACATCAGAGCACAAGATTTCGAAACCAAAAACTGCACCGCTTCGGCCAGTTCAGGAGCAGATGTTCGCATCTTCGTAACGGAATCTTTGACCGCTAATGCGAGCAGCGGAGGAAACATTGCTTACAAAGGTGAGCCTAAGGTTTCTCAAAGCAATTCAGTTTCTGGTAATGTGAGTAAGATTTAATCTATCCCTTATATAAACGAGAAAAGGCAGCCCAAGGGCTGCCTTTTTTGTTGCTTCAACATCTTGTTAATTGGACTCTACTAGTGCCAAATAACGCTCTGCATCCAAAGCCGCCATACATCCAGTACCGGCCGCAGTAATGGCTTGTCGGTACTCTTTGTCCTGAACATCTCCGGAAGCGAAAACTCCGGGCTTATTGGTCTTGGTAGACTTTCCTACCGTCTGGATGTAACCTGTATCGTCCATGTCCAGTTGCCCCTTGAAAATCGAAGTGTTTGGGGTATGACCAATCGCGATAAAAAGACCGGTGATTGGAATATTCTCGGTAGCACCACTTTGGTTATTGACCACGCGGATGCCTTCTACCACCTGTTCTCCTAGTACTTCTTCGATTTCTGAATTGTACCTAATCTCAATATTCTCGAGACTGTTAACGCGGTGTTGCATGGCCTTGGAAGCCCGCATGTGATCCTTACGAACCAACATGGTTACCTTTTTACAAATATTGGCCAGGTAGGAGGCCTCTTCAGCAGCGGTATCTCCACCACCGACAATAGCTACTTCTTGACCTTTATAAAAGAATCCGTCGCAGACCGCACAGGCCGATACCCCTCCACCGCGCAAGCGCTGCTCGCTGGGCAGACCAAGGTACTTGGCTGAAGCTCCTGTCGAAATAATGACTGTTTCGGCTTCAATTGGGGTTTTATCGTCCACCATGGCCTTGTGAATTCCACCTGGTTGGTCGCTTAACTCGATTGACGTGATCATGCCAATGCGCACTTCCGTTCCAAAACGCTCTGCTTGCTTTTGCAAATCAACCATCATACTCGGACCGTCTACTCCTTCGGGGTAACCGGGGAAGTTGTCTACTTCCGTTGTTGTGGTCAACTGACCTCCAGGCTCCATACCCGTATAAACGACCGGCTTTAAATCTGCTCTCGCTGCATAAATTGCCGCAGTATATCCTGCAGGACCGGATCCGATAATCAAGGTTTTGATGCGCTCTATTCCTTCACTCATTGTGTTGTTCATCTAGCAATTAGTAATCTTACAAAAGTAGGAGATTTGGTCCTTTCCTTACACTTGAATTATGCACAACCTCATTCTTAATTTAGACTCTTTCTATGAGGCAGTTAGCAGAATTTTTAGATCTTTGCCCCTCGTTATAAACAAAAAGAAGTCAAATGCGTACTAAACAGTTTACACAGTTCGTGAGTTCCCTGCCTGGCAGCGGAACGTGGCTTCGGTATTTCTCCTAGCGTACTTTCACTAGGGAAGTAATCCGAAGCACTGATCTCAGGGTTTCGGATTCTTTTTTTCTACACGTTTCCTATTCCCTGTACCGGAACACTTCCCAAGAGTCCCGGAAGCCTCTATTTTATTAATCATTAATTCGAGTACCGTGGAAAACGTATTCAACACCTATTTGTTTAAAGCCCTGGATGCCTATCCTTATGAACTGGAAGAGGCGATTGAGGCGTTGAATTACGCCTTATCGTTTGAGCCGGATAACACCAAAGCATTGTGCCTTATGGCTCGGGTCTATTCCGAGCAATTGGAGGACTACAATGCGGCGAAGTCTTGTTACGAAAAAGCGATGAGCAGTCAGTTGGAAATGCCGGGCATTTACCCTGACTACATCCGCTTGTTACTCGCTAACGAAGATTATGATCAGGCTCAGCGATTGATTGATTTCGCTTTGACCATTAAGGGAACCGATAAAGCCACCTTGCATTTATTGCAAGGGCAATTGTACGAAGGTCTTGGCCAGTTTACTTCTGCGATTTCTGCTTTGAAGCGCAGTAAAGGCCTGGCTTTCAACAACGACTTTGTTCGGTTTGCCGAGGAGGAAATCACTCGGGTGAAGAACAAGCTCCCGAAAAAAAGACGTAAAAAAAAGTCAAATAAAAAGAAGAAAGGAGCATGATTAAACGCCGCAAATTGCGGCGTTTTTTCTGTTCATTACTTGTTAATAACAAAATAAGTCGCTCGACGATCGACACTTAAGCCCCTCTAATTTTACAATAGATCCATTGGATCTGGACTAAAACCATCAACCATGAAAGTACGAGTTAACAAAGATCTGCTTGCAGAATTCATTGCAGATATGATAACTGGAATAGTTTGTTTAGGTGTTTTTTGGGGATTTGCCGTAGCGCTGGATTCCGTTGCCTCTCTCTTCTAGAAAAGCGTACATCCCCCTCTTAGTTCGTCTTGGTAATCCGCTCCACGCGGCCTTCTTTTCCAAGAAATACCTCGTCGGCCATATCCAAGAAAAGTCCGTGTTCAACCACCCCGGGAAGCCCCTCTAGCATCCACTTCATCTTGGGTAGATCTGGCATTCCTCCGGTCTGCACATCCAATATGTAGTTTCCTTGATCGGTTTTGTAGGGGTCACCAGGATCCATAGAAGATCTCAAAAGGGCCTGAATACCAGAAGTTTCAATGTGCCGGGCGACTGTTTTCCACGCGAAGGGCACCACTTCTACTGGCAGCGGAAAACGACCCAATTGATCAACTTCCTTAGAGGCGTCCGCGATAATAACGAAACGATCCGAAAGTGAGGCCACGATCTTTTCTCTAAGAAGAGCCCCACCGCCCCCTTTGATTAAATTCAACTGCGGATCAAATTCATCGGTACCATCAATGGTCAAATCCAAGCGGTCCACATCGTTTATGGTCATGAGCGGCAAGCCCTGCTCCTGCGCTAAATCTCTAGTCGCAACAGAAGTAGGCACGCAAACCAGATCCTTTAGCTTATGCTCTCGATAGAGTTGCCCCAGACCGCGAACCATAAAAGCGGCCGTGCTTCCGGTTCCCAGCCCAAGTTTCATTCCTGATTCTATGCATTCCAGAGCTGCTAAGGCAGCATTTCTTTTTTGTTCTTGCGGGGTATTTGCCATAGAACGAAGGTAAGGGTGGATTGTCAATTTTCTGCTATCTTCCCGGAAAATCTGACCATGCCCTTGCTCATCATTGCGGCCGGAATTCTGGTGCTGCTTCTCTTAACTGTTCGTTTTAAATTCAACGCCTTTCTGGCCTTTATTCTCGTGTCTATTGGTGTTGGACTCGGTTTGGGATTGACTATTCAAGAAGTGGTGACGGCCATTAAAAATGGAATGGGAGCCACCTTGGGCTTTATGGTTTTAATTCTGGGATTGGGAGCCATGCTGGGGAAGTTGATTGCCGACAGTGGAGCCGCCCAGCAAATCACCAACTTTTTAATTGATAAGTTCGGTCGAAAATACATTCAGTGGGCGCTTATGCTCACCGGTTTTATCATCGGTCTTCCCCTCTTCTACTCGGTGGGTTTTGTGATGATGATCCCCCTTATTTTCACCTTGGCCCGAAGCACCAAATTACCCCTCCTCTACGTGGGACTGCCCATGCTGGCATCTTTGTCTGTGACCCATGGTTACCTGCCTCCTCATCCGGGGCCGACCGGAGTGGCAGAATTACTGGGCGCCAATCTAGGCAAAACCCTGGCCTATGGCATATTGGTCGCCATTCCTGCGATCATTGTCGCTGGACCCATTTTTTCCCGGACCGTAAATAAAATTGAAGCTCATCCGATCAAAGCCTTTTACTCTGATCCCTTGCCAGAGGATCAATTACCTCCTCGTTTCATCGGTTTCTTAGCGGCCCTTATGCCCGTTTTTCTGATCCTTTTAGGCACCTTGAGCGAGGTGATGGATTTAGGCCCGGTCACTCCTGTAGCCCACATCGTTGGGGATCCGGTGATCGCCATGTTAATTTCTGTTCTTTTCGCTCTTTTTACCCTAGGTCTTCGCGCAAACAGGGGCATGAAAGAGGTTATGGATTCGATGAGCAATTCGGTCAGCAGCATCACGATGGTCCTTTTAGTCATTGCCGGAGCCGGTGGACTCAAACAAGTTTTAATAGACAGTCAAGCCAGCGCCTATATCGCAGACTTAGCTGCAGATTCGCCGGTTCACCCTTTACTCTTGGTTTGGTTAATTGCCACCCTTTTGCGAGTGTCGATTGGCTCTGCAACAGTTGCTGGCCTGACCGCTGCCGGTATTGCGGTGGACATCGCCGCCAAAACGGGGACCAGCCCTGAACTGATGGTTTTGGCAATTGGCTCCGGGAGTCTCATGCTATCGCATGTAAACGATGCCGGGTTTTGGTTATTTAAAGAGTACTTTAATTTAAGTGTAAAAGATACCTTGCGGTCCTGGACCGTGATGGAAACGGTGATTGGTTTAGTCGGTCTTGCGGGTGTCCTTTTATTGGATTTTATATGGATATAAGAAAAAACGTCCTTCAAAAAGGAGGAACCGCATTAATAGCGTTGGTTATGGCAGTAGGATGTTCTACAGATCAAAAACAAGATTCCTATCCCTTTTATTTGGGGACGTATACCCGCGGTGATAGCGAGGGTATTTATAAACTCAACTTAACCGGTGAAGGTCAATTCGCAGATCTCAAGCTACAGACAGAGGTGTTCAACCCTTCATTTCTTGCCTTTTCGCCGGACTCCACCTACCTGATGGCTGTGGAGGAGAATTCACCACCCCAAAGCCTACTGAGTTCCTTTGCCATTTCGGAGGCAGGTCTTGAGCGTCTCAGCAGCTCTGCAACGCTCGGAGCGCACCCTTGCCATATTGCGGTGAACAGAGCAGGTTATGTTGTCAGCTCGAACTATTCTGGAGGCTCCATTGTTTTGCATCAGATCATCGAAAATGGCCAGTTGACCAAGCCCTTGGACACCCTCGTCTTTGAAGGGAGCGGCCCCACAGGACGCCAGGAGAAGGCCCACGCCCATTCCACTCATTTTTGGCCGGATTCCAAGCATTTGATTACCTTGGATTTGGGATCAGATCGCTTGTGGCTAACGGCCATTACCCCAGACAACACCCTTCAATTACAGGACTCCATTGTCGTTGCGGCGGGTTCAGGCCCTCGCCACGCCGCTTTTCATCCTAAAAAGCCTTACTTCTATGTACTCAATGAATTGACCTCCCGCATTACACAGTACAGCATTGAAGAAGGTCGGTTGAATTATGTATCCTCCTTACCCACTTTACCCGCAGATTACGATGGAAGTGCCAACACCACGGCAGAGGTAAAAATATCTCCCGACGGACGCTTTCTGTATGTCAGTAATCGCGGACACAACAGTATTGCTGTATTCTCTTTGGATGAGCAGGGCAAAACCAAACTTGTGGAGTGGACCCCAACACGTGGAGATACCCCGCGCAATTTCTCTTTGACGCCAGACGGTAAATTTTTGGTGGTCGGAAATCAGGACAGCGGTTCCCTGGTCTGCTTTAAAAGGGACGAAGAAACCGGTTTATTGGAATTTACCGATCAATTGGAAGCCCCTACCCCAACCTATATTTTATTTGAGTAGTTCTTCCGGAGCTGGACGGAAGGGCGCTAGTTTTTTATTCATAACAAAGAACCAAAGCGGCGGTACCAGGGCCAATAGCATCATGCCCGGATAGCCCGTGGGCATCTTGGGACTCGATGGATGGGACTTGAGTATCTGGTATTTTTTACTTCCGTTGTAGTGGTGATCCGAATGACGAGATAGATTAAATAGTAAGGTACGCCCTATAGGATGGTCTGAGTTCCAGGAGTGCTGGTGACGAACGGCCTCATAGCGCCCATTCTCTTTCTTCTTTCTCAAGAGTCCGTAGTGTTCGATATAATTGACCGTTTCCAACAAAATGATCCCTAGTGCCGCTGCGCCCAAAAAGCCCCAAAGGACTTCTGTTCCGTAAGCAAAATAAATACCCGTGACAACCAGAATATTCGCCAGGGTATAGATCACCATTCGATTTGACCAGTGAAGAATAGATCTGTTTTCGGCTTTCATCCGGTCATTCTCCAGAGACCAGGCTTCCAAGTAACTCCCAAAATGAGAGCGGAACCAGTAGACAAAAAGAATTTCGTTTTTACGTGCGGTTGCTGAATCTTCCGGGGTAGCCACATTGCGGTGGTGTCCGGCATTGTGGTAGGGTAAAAAATGGGTGTTCAAGGAAGTCAGAAGGAGGATTTCTCCTAAAAACTGTTGCCAGCGCTCTGGACGATGTCCGAGTTCGTGACCCACGTTGATTCCAACGACCCCACACATAAAGCCCATCGCAGTAACACGACCGTAGAACTCCAGACTGCCGAACGGAGTCTGAGCAATTACATCAAAGAAGTAGATTAAAAAGAAAAGCTGTACCGGTACCGTCCCAAACAGAATCCAGTCGTAGAGCCCTTGATTCTTTTCGTCCTCCTCTTTTCTCTTGTCCCAGTTGCTACTGTCAGGCCTTACCAATAGCTCCAAGAAGGGTACAAATCCAAAATAGGTAATCAGCGGTAAAAAGGTAATCCAGCCCTCCTGATGAAAGGCAATCCAAACCGTTACAGGAATGGTGTAGACAAAAAGGTACTTCAAACGTTGAATCAGCTGCATGAGATATGAATTAGTTGGGCGGACAAGGTGAAATGCCGCGGGTAATAATAGCAATGAGGTTATCAAAATGAGGCTCCAGGCGGTCGTAATTGCCTTTTAAAAAGAAATCGGCCTCCAGTCCTTGTAGGAGCATGACCAAAACCTCTGCATAGACCCGTAGTTCACCAGGTAATTGCAGGTCTCCAGCTAGAACTCCTCTTTCGAGTAGAGAAAGGATTTGACCTATTTCCCACTGAGCCAGCGCCTCTTTTTGGGCGTCCATAAATCGGTGGTGTTCGTAAAATTCGGGCCTTAAGGTTTCACGGTAATGAGGAGAATTGTAAAGGGCTTTCATACGGGCCAACATATAAAAGCGAATCCGCTCCTTGGCATCTGCTTTTTCCATCAAGAAGACCTCTTCCAAGGTTCTTTTCACCTTTTCCAGGTCCTTGAGCACCAACTCCTCAAAAAGACGCTCCTTACTGCCAAAGTGGTAGTAAATCGCCCCTTTCGCCTTCTGGGCTTGCTGGGCAACCGCTTCCAAGGAGGTTTTTTGGTAACCGTACTTCTGAAAAGTGACCTCGGCTGCATCGAGCCATTTATTTCGTGCTGTTGACAAATTTTACTTTTTGACGAATATAGTTAAATCGTCAAATAGCATAAAATTGAATCCTCAACGCCTTGATATACTGAGATATAAAAAAAGGCCACTTCCTGAGAAGTGGCCCTTATACGGTGTTGACAGATCGAAATACCTTAGAACTTCAGTTTTTCTTCTTTGTCCATAATACCCCAATAAGCTCCGACATCACCCTCGGCTCCTACCTTCCAGGATTCATCAAAGGAAGAGAAGTAAAAAACGGGGATGTCGTCTTGTTTGGTCCATTGCTGGGTGTTGATGTAATAGCCCATTGCATTCTCTTTAGATGGAATCGCCGTATGCAAACCAGCACCTTGACTGGGCCAGCCGGTCTCTGATATGATGACAGGCTTACCATTTGCTGCGGCCTTGGCCTGAGCATACATCTCTTTCATATAGAGTAAAGAGTATTCAAAAGGACAGGCCTCCCAATAAGGGTAACAATTAGCGAGAAGCACATCGCATGCCTCTGTTATATCCGGATGATCGGTGAACTCATAATAGGCATCAACATAACCAACAGGAACGTTGACCTTATTTTTAACCTGATGAATAAAGTCCAGGAGCTCCTCTCGGGATAAATCCCCTCTATAGAGCACTTCATTCCCCACAGCAGCGATATCAACCATTCCCTCAGTACATAAATCGATCAAGCCACGTACTTCTTTCTTGTTGATTTCCGCATCGGTCCCTAACCAGGCTCCTACAAGAGTTTTTAATCCAAACTCACGTGCAATTCGTGGAATATGCTCATTACCCTCTGTGCAGGAAAACGACCTGATCCATTCGGTGTGAGGTGCAATGAGAGCCATTCTTCTTCTAATTTGCTCCTCACTGATAATATCACCTGGAGACTGCCCTTCTTCATAAGGACTGAAACACAAACCGTGTATTCCTTCTTTCCAGAACCTGCCAAAACGTTTTTTAAGATTCTTCCTCTCCTCCAAAGCCTTTCGCGTGGTAAGCGACAACACTTTGTCTTCTCTAAACTTATCGTCAAACGTACGTTCTCCTTTAAAAGACATTTAGTATAATTTCTATTTCCAACTATTTATAATTCTCCTCTTCTTTCTACCAAGGTAGCTTTGATTTCTTTGGCCTTCCTTTCTGATAGCCCATATTTATACATGACCCAGATCGCCAAAAGCGCAGTTGCTACTGGGATAATAATATCCGCTATGCGCAAATTGATCATGGTCTCTTCTGCTTGAACCGTAATATTTTGATCGAATCCAACAAACTTGAGGACGAGCCCACTTAATATAAGTGCCAATCCCTGGCCGAGCTTAACCATCCACCAGTAAATTGCACCGAAGGTACCTTCTTTTCTGGGCATACCATTCTTCAACTCATCCAGGTCACATACATCAGCAGTCATACTCATCATAAGGGTAAATAACCCTCCAATACCAAATGCCATTAAGGGCAAAGGCAAAAATATCAACCAGGGCCCTCCAGCAGAAGTGTCTATACTAAACCAAGACATATTCATCGAATCCAAAAAGGGATTCAAGTATTCAAATACTGATCCCACAGCAGAATTGAGCGACTTCCCTAGGGATGTTTCATTAAAACGCGCGTTGGCTGCAGAATCAAATCCCCACCATTTCATTCCATAACCAACAACAGAAATTAAGGTAGAGATCACAAAAGCCTTCTTTTTACCCCAACGGTTCGCCATCCAAGAAATAATAGGTATTACTATGAAGGCTGTTAATATAGCCTGTATGGTTGCGAACCATCCCGGCCAAGGATTCGCGGCCCCATAATCTCCGTTGTACATAGAAAACACTATAATAAAGGTTGCGAAAGAGGCAACGAGTTGAAAACCATTAAAAACCAAGAATGTCGCTCCACAAAGTCGGACAAATTCCTTGTTCTTAGCCACCTGTACAATCCCTCTGAACAAATCAAATAAGTTTGTGAAAAGGGTCCGGAAAGAGATCTCTTTTCGATTTTCCATTTTAGAGGAATCAATACCTCTACAAAAAATAGCCGGCAATACTCCCAAAATAATGCAGGCCCCTGCAACATAAAGAGACATGGTTCTTACACCTTCTGCCTGGGATGGAAAAATATCAGGATCCGCGATAATAACCCAGAACCAGGGGACTATCATCCAGGCTATTTGGCCTACCGTCTGCGAAAAGGCCATCAACCGCGTTCTTTCGTTGTAGTCAGAGGTCATCTCATACCCCAACCCAATCAGGGGAGTCGAGAACATGGTATTCCCTATGAGGTATATCATAGAGACAATCAGAAAGTACCAAAAATTGTAATCGGGAGAATTGTTTTCATCTAATTGCCATAATATGGCAAAAAGAACCCCACTAAGGATAGCTCCAATAAAAATATAGGGTCTTCTACGGCCCCATCTGGAAGTTGTATTATCCGATATAAAGCCCATTATGGGATCTGTCAGGGCATCGAATACCCTCGGGAGGGCACCCAATAATCCCGCCTTGACCGGATCCATTCCAAAGGCCGTCAACAGGAAAAACATAAAAAAGCTCAAGGCACCCGGCAACAGGTTGTTCACTAAATGACCCGAACCAAATGCGGCTTTTTGAACTAAACTTACCCGATCTCTTGAAGCGGTTTTTGATTTACCCATCCCTATATTTTTTTATATCCGCCCTACTTATTAATCAAGGACGTTCTTTTAACCACCAAGGTCTGTATTGCCTGCCCGCTAATATCGCCGCTAAATGAAGAGTCGTCAATTTCCAGACGATAGGACCTGGACTGTTCCGTAGGATTAAATAGTACTACAATTAAAGAACCATCCGGATTCTCCGCTGCGGTAACTTCTATGTCAGACTCAGACACCTCAAATCCGACCCTGTAAGCTCCTGGGCGGATGTAACGGCTAAAATGGCTGAGGGTATAAAAAAGCGGAGTATAATAGACCTGATTCTGCTCCGGATCTACAATCACCGGCGCGACGCACCAATTTTTAAACCAGTTGGGCCCGCCTTTTCTATCAAGGACCATATTCCAATCAATCCATCCATCAACCCAATTGTTCAAACATCCGATAATATCTCTGGCGTAGCGGTAAACCGGCACATATTTAGGGTGCAGGTATTTGTCTTTTTCCAAGGCCCAATCAAACCCCCAATCGGTGGCTTCCTTTTCCCAATACCAAGCATCTTCTTGCCAATGAGGGATTTCTGCATCTACGCAGGCTTCTGATTGAATCAAATGTTGTCCAGGGGCCTTTTTGTGTGCATATTGCAAGGCATCTGGGAACACTTCATAGGTGCTGGCATACCAGTGAATTGCGGTTCCATCAAAGTATTGGGCATTTTCTTCTGATTTGTACATGGCATCTATCCACTCGTTCAGGTGCTCGCGGTTTTGATCATATCCGAGAATTTTAACCTCGCCGAAACCATCTGTTTCTAATTTGGGTCCCAGATAATCCCTCACAAAATCTGTCATCTCCTTTGGGGTGTAGTGCATACTCTCCCAATTGTTACCATTTCCTAAAGGCTCATTCTCTACTGTCACTCCCCAAATAGGAATACCCTGCTCTTGATAAGCCTTGATGTATTTCGAAAAAAACAGAGCCCAGGAGTCGTGGTATTCAGGTAATAATTTACCCCCAACATAGGCGTTGTTGTCTTTCATCCAAGGAGGAGCAGTCCAGGGAGAAGCTAATATTCTAAAGCCTTCTTTTGAAACCTTTTGAGCCGATTTAATCATGGGGATTAAATCATCCAAATCCGGCTCAATACTGAAATGCGACAATTCAGTATCTCCTGGAACGTCTGCATACGAATAGTTCGAGAGCGAAAAATCGCAAGAGTTTATGTGCGTACGCGTAAGAGAATAACGTGCTCCACTCTCACCAAAGTAAGCTTCCATTATTTCATCTCTTTTGTCTTGGCTCATTTGATTCAATAGATGAGCTGAGGCTTCAGTAAATGCTCCTCCGAAACCAGTTATCTCTTGAAATTTTTCTTCTGGTTGAATAGAAATACGGATGGTAGCACTATCGGCTGATAGACTAAAATTGATTCTTTTACTTAGGCTATTGCCAGAAGCTGATGTTTCAAAAACCTCAACCTTCATTTCGGAGATATTGGTTCCGCAGCCTCCAAGAATACCCACGCTTAAAAGTACTAGCCATAAGCAATTGGATTTAATCAATTTCATCTGTGTAGTATTTTTTCACCACCTGAAAGGTTTCTTTCTGCTTCCGGTCCAGATCAACAATTCCCCAATACTCCTCATTGGCAGTTCTGTCATAAGGTACTCCGCTGCTGTTAGGGGCAAATCCTCCGGGATCCTGTTTCTCTGGGTTTCCGGCCTTCCACCAGCCATCGGTGTAAGAAAACAAGGCTACGCCGGAACCAATATCTTTTCTAGCAAAAATGGCCTTCAGAATATTGGCATTAGCGTCTGCCTGAGCTTTTTGATTAGGCCCTTTGTCATAACCATGACTTCCGTAGGTCATATAGCTATCTCCTCCTGCTTCCGAGAGGTACATCGGTTTAGAACTTATTTGCTTCCACTGATCAAAAATGGGTCCTGGTTTGTCCCATCGATATACATTCATTCCCCAAATATCAATTTCGGTTCCCATGGCCAAAGCGAGCTTGTCAGGTAATTCTCCATGAGCCGTTGTAACAGGATGTGTAGGATCTTCTGCATGAATGGCCTTGGCAGCTTCATTCATTGCTCTGTACCAGTTTTTTATGTCTCCCGAAAACCATTCCGGATGATAATTGTACTCATTACCCAATTCCCAAAGAAGAACAGCCGGATGATTCTTGTAAGAGCGTACATAGTCGAGATAAGTACCAGAAAGCACGTCAAATTGCCCACCTTGGTTATAACCGAAGCCTACAATCACAAAGAGTCCCTTTTCAGCAATTAAATCCATGACCTCTTTTTCCTGGATAGGTTCATAAACCCGAATAGTATTGATCCCAGCTTTTAACATGAGATCCAAGTCTTCTTCTATACGATCAAATGACCTCTTTGTTTTGTTTGGAGGAACAGGGTGATAACAGATCCCCTTGATAAAGAAGGTTTGATTATTAACCAGCAATTGTCTTCCTTCTGTTTTGATGGCATTTGCAACCGGCAAACTCTTGCATGAATTCAACCAACTACCCGCAATAATGAATGCTATTATTACAGCAAATGACCATGAAAAGAAGTTTAATTTCATTTTCATAAACACTTAATCAATTCTTTCATTTAATGGTGGAACCTCAGTATTACTCAACAGTGAATCCAAATTTCCTCCCCATGATTTTTTTAAAGGATTGCCTCCCCGTGAAATACCTTCAAAAGCGCCTTGATCCACCAAATCCCAAAGGGCGTATTTCACTGTACCCTCTATGGTGATAAGTCCAAAGTGATTCTCAGATCCCCCCGGATTAAGCGCGTCTTTCCAATTTTCATCAAAAGCTTCAAAAAAGAAGCAGCTGATGTTATTTTTATTGGTCCATTCCCGCATCATACGGTGGTAAAGACCCTCCTTGTACTCATCGGTGGCTTTAGACCCCGTTTCACCATAGAATCCGTTTGAAGAAGTCGCCCAGCCCGTCTCGCCGATATGAATGGGCTTGTTAACACCAATGTGTTTTCCGTAGGCGACCACACTATCGTATTGCGCCTGAGCATACGACAGAGCTCTTTCCATGGCTACTTCAATTTGCGCCTTCTTCTCCTGAACTTGCTCGTCGGGAAGCATTCCCCAAAAGGAAGGATTGTAATGGGTATCGTGCATGGGATAAGTGTGCATCGATACATAATCGACTGCTTCCCAAAGCTGATTCAAAGCATCGACGTGGTATTCCTGACCCCCACCGCCCCAAGAGGCGAAATTATCAGAAGAGGTAATCCAGAGATCACGATCAAGGACACCCTGAACTTTTAAATCTTGCAAGTACTTCACCCAACCCAAAATGACATCGGGTTGAACAAAATAACTAGCTGCCCATTTCACCATTGCTTCATTTCCGACGGCTAAAACCTTTACTATGTCGGGGTAGGCCTTAGCCAACTCAACGGCACGATCGACCTCCGCAGTATTGGAAATTATATCTTGATTATCGTGGTTGGGAACACCCGTAAAGGCATTTTCGCAATTGATCCATATTCCCAGCATCACATACATTTCGAATTGCGGATCCTCATTCTTTAATTCCCGAATGGCCTGGAGTACATTCCCTGCCTGTTCAAAATGCGTATTGTAGGTACGTAACATCCCTACCCCCATAGCCTTAAGGATCAGCATATCTTCCTTAAGCTCAGCAACCGTCGGTTGAATATCTCGGGTGTTTTGCCTGTATCCACCATAAGAAATGGCAAGGTAGTCCGGATTCCCAAGGATCTCTTCCGCAGATTTATCCTGGGGAATAGTTTCAATTACTTCTTTCTTTTTGCACGCCCAACCAAACATGAGTAAACTATTTATTAATAAGAATCGAACTGTCCATTTCATTCTGAGTTTCTATGTATTACGAAAAATTAACTTCGATTTTTTTGATTCCTCCTCGGCCAAAAAGCTCTTTACTCAAGTCGGAATTCAGGCGATTGCCCTCCAATTTGACGGACTCTCCGCTTTCTTTTTCAATTCGTATTTCACTTGACTTTCCAAAATGGTATACAACCGGCACTTGACACAGGGTAAACGCCATCGCATTTGCTGGAATAGTAATGGTTTCTTTATAATGATCCTTGGTGTAATAAGAAAACTCCCTGGATTCCTGCAAAAGTTCTTTTTGATTGAGCAAATAAGGTTCAAAAGAAACACACCCCTCCTTAACATCAACTCCAAGCTCACCAAATCTTGCAATCACATCTTCTTTCACCTGTCCTGTCATTCCTGGCTGCTGAGCCCCTCGATGTGCGGGAGTATGAGAGTAAGGATCTGTTGGAAAGGCTCCATAGAGTTCGGGGGATTTGTCAGCACCAATTCCGGCAAGAATTTCATAGTAATGATCGATTAGACGACCGGTGACCTCACTATTGCCCTCTTTTTTATAGGCCGCATAACAACATTCCTGTGCCGCCAACAAAAGTTTGGATACCATATGCCAATAAATTGACCCTAAGCCTTCATAACCAAAAAACGTTCCTGAACGCCCGGTAAAGGCTTTGTGATTAAATACCTCTTCAAACAGACCGAGAACAGCTTCACGGTGTTTTTTAACGAGTTCTGAGTATTCCTCTGGCAATTGGGTCATCGCAAGCTCAACACTGTCCGCATTATTGAAATCACCATTGAAGTGATCCTCTCCCTGAGCGTCCCGATTTATCAACTCCGTATTGCCATCTGCTATCAATTTTGACAAAAGAGGATTGGCCTCAACCGCCCCGCTCGGCAAAGTATTTTTATCCAGAAAACGAGCAAGATTCTTATTCGGATAGAGTATGTAGGAATACTGATCTTCCCTAAATAAAGAACTGCCTTTTAAGGCGTCCAGAACAGCCAAGGATTCTTCTGGTTGAAGATATCCCGAACTCAATACAGCTACCTGCCCCTCAAGCATTTCGCTGAGGTAGGAGACTTCGGCCGAATTCTCACTTAGGGTGATCAAATTGTATGCGTGGTACAATCCATCCTGGCGCTTATTGGCCTCTATGGATTGATCGAGAATATCGACGACAAGAGCACAAAAATTCTGGATTTGCCCTAAACCTAAAGATCCCTTATCTCCGCTAAATCCATTCGCGTAAATTCCAGATCTGTATTCAGAGGCCGCTTCACCTAAACCATTCATTATGGTTCTGCGCTGCTCATTACTTACTCGGCTTCCAGAAACGATACCTGCGGCACTTAAGGTGTTTTCCACACCTTGATAAAAATGCAATAACTCCACTGAAATATCGACAGACTGCCCTTCCAAACCTGCAAGCATTTTACTCATAAACTGAGCAAATCTTCGCAAGTAATACAAAGTGACCATGGACAAACCATTACCCACTAGGGCATTGTTTGCATCATTCCACTCTGGTCTTTGGGTATTCATCCAAATACCTCCTTCAGGTACTAAGTTGGAACACTTTGCCAAGAAAGTCGCAAGAAGTTTTTCGGTTAAATTAACTCGATGCAAACTTCCGCTTTGCGATTGTAAAAGTGCTCCATCAGCACCTATTTCATCTCGTCTCTTTCTAATTTTTGTATCGGCTTGTTCATCAAATAGAATGGTGTCCTTTGGGTTGCGAACAATTTCCTTGTACTCCTTAATCTTATAAGGAACATGTGCATAGACGAAACAAGAGTTATTTAAACTGTTCTGGAGTGTTCCAGGGAAAAAATCTTCACTGAATTCCAGAAACTTAAGGAGGTAAATAATCTGGTGATCACCCCAATAACCAATATAGGACCAGGGATCATTGGGTTCGATAATCTCCCAATCAAAACCATCCTTGGTTACACGGTAAGGATTGTAACCATCAAAAGTTGTGGCATTAAAGAATTTGTAAATCATTCCATCGATAAATTCTGGAAAGGAGAAGGCTAAGGCCTCCCAATTCTGGAAAATATCTCGCCAATTACCCTGATAATCCAAAATTTTGGACCCGTCTTTTTCGCTTTGTGTATTTATCGAAAACCGATTCCAAGGTCGACTCGGGTCACCGTGTCTTCTACTGAACTTTAAAGGAAGATACTCTCCCGCCAATCGAATAAGATCATCATTGCCTGTACTTTGTGCCCAAGCCTTGACATCAGAAATGGTTGTTTCTTCAGGCAATTTATTTAGGTCGTTCTTGAATTCTTGGTAAAGGAAATGGTTTGCTGTTTGGAGATAAGGCAGAAAATCTGACTTTTCAACTGCGTAAGAGTTATCGAACACGCCACCTCTCATAATATTGAACATGGAATTGGCAAAATGGCGACTTACTCTTCTAGAATCCGCAGAACACTGAATCCCGTCTGCACTGGCCACCAATTCTGAGAGTAACTTACTTCCTTTTTCAATATCGTCAAGAACCTCAGATTGGCTTGGTTGACCCTGAAGTAACTGGTGATGCAGGTTCGCAACTTGAGATGGTCCTGCATTAACATTAGCTACTTGCATCCAATTCTCTGTTCCACCAGCACTTAACTCCACTTGAGCGACCTGAAAATAGGCTCCTCTTTCTGCACGAACATCCTCTTCTGTATTAATTTCAAGCCCTTCTCTAAATTGATCCAACTGCAAGCTTGAAATGAGGTAACTACATCCTTCCAAACCTGATGACCAAACAGTATTCGCTTTTAACGCCTCACTAGGCTCCGCTCGATCCACAATAATGGCGCTTAAAGCATAGATCCCTAAACCTGAGTCCTTCATCAATTCGCTCTTCTTGTAGGCATCTACTAGATTGCTGTAGGCATTCTGCAACTCAGGCCCTACTCCATAGGGTAAAATATTCTGAATTCCATCCAATAAGTCAATCGTCTTGGACTCAGAGCCTGTATTGATGATACGGGCCTTGCGAACAAAACCAAATTGTGCGCTTGAATTCCACTCGCATTCAAAGGTTAAATCCAGATCGTGATTCACTTCCTGAAAAATCAACTTATTCCCTATTTCACTCTTAAAGAGATTTCGCGTGTAGGTATAAACCCCTCTATAGGAATTGGAAAAAGGTTCCCAAACTAGGTGCTTGTCCTGACTTTTTATTCTAAAAATGGTCTTACTTCCTGTGACTTCAGAATTATCCCTGAGCTTGTCCTCAGTGTAGTACGGAAAGAGAGAATAGTCACTGTTTTTTCTTCCCGCTGTAAGACCTCCGTTACTGGAAACAAATAACCAATGATTGGTATCGCTAACGATACTCATGAAAAAGGGATTCATGGCATCGTAGTTTTCTATTTTATAAAAGGTTTCTCCTTGAATTTCTAAGGCTTCCAATTGAACTTTTTTGTTCAGTGGTGTTATCATAAATGATGATCTTGGTTAATCTGGAACAGCAAAACGTTACTGCTGTGAATTTGAAAAAAAATCGGTCTAAAAACTGACATATATGCAATTTTAAACCTTGTCCACTAAATTATTTTAAAAGGGCGCCAATCGCCAAAAAAAAGAACTTGACATTTCTACTACATGCTGAAGAGAAAAAAGTCGAGCCCGAAAAACAGCATCCTTCCTAAAGCTAGTCATAGCGGCTTGTTCAGGTGGTGGTTTCTATTTTTCCCTTAAAATGTATGGGTTTTGTATAGGTGAAATTAAAGAGGGTATAAGTTCTTATTCCTATGAAAACTTCTATTGTATAGGAGAATTTAAATTTTTCTTTATTCACACTAAGATCCTTATACCGGTACTAATGTTGCCACACCCTAAGTATTGTAAAGCTTAAAGTTTCTTGTTAAAGCTTTAATAAGTTCAACTTTCAACTTCTAGGTATTGCTTACTTTAAGATTCCTAATCAATAAGTAATCACATGAGAACACTTCTTTACCTCGCTATTTTTTGTTGCAGCACTTTAGTATTGGCACAGAACAGCGAAATCAAGCGACTAAAAACTGATTTTGAGAGAGGCAAAACTTTGTCTTTGGCTTATATCGAAGCCATGCCTGAGGATCAATTCAATTACCGGGCGACGGATAGCACCATGACCTTCGCAGAACAAATGCTCCATACCGCCCAGGGAATGTATGGCTTGGTGGCCAATGGCACGGGGCAGACCAATCCCTATGCTCAAAAAAATCTGGTTAAGGATTCCAAACTGCACAGTAAAGCAGAGGTGCTCAGAATTATGACAGAGAGTTATGATTTTGCCTTGGAAGGTATCGGAGGAATGAATCCGACCAGCTTTGATGAGGTAATCACTCGTGGTCCCTTTAATGTAACTCGGATCGATTGGGTGTATAAGGCCAAGGAACACAACACCCACCACAGAGGCCAAGCCGCTATTTACCTGCGTTTACTGGGAATAAAACCTCCGGCCTATAACCTCTTTAAATAAAAGATGATAGGGTGCGAACTTGAAGGAAATGTCTTAAGAACATCAAGGATTCTTTGGTAAGTCAAAAAGGACTATTCCTTCAAGTATCGCTCTATTTACAAACAGCTAGAAGCCTGGTCGTTTTTTGATCGAAAAAATCGGCGGCCTGTCGATGCTGCTTTATGTAGAGCGCCATCCCAATTACATTTAAAGATTGGGAATAATGGGGCACTACATCATGAAAAACAACAACACCAAACGATTGGCAGTCAGCTTACTGTTAATCTTTCCTCTCCTTGCATTCGGGCAAAAGCGAGTGGAAGCGAAAGCAGACCGGCTTTTTCAAAAGCGCGCCTATGCCTTGGCCGCGGATGAATACGAGGATTTACTCAAGCGTAATTGGAATACGGCCTATGCACACAAGCAATTGGCCTTCTGTTATTTTGAGACCCGCGAATTTGACAAAGCCCTGCCTCATCTGCAAGAGGTTTTAGGGAACGACGACCTTCCTTTACGTTATATCTGGGAGTATGCCCTTCTTTTGAAAGCAGAAGGAAAAATGGAAGAGTCCGAAAAATGGCTGGCCTACAGCAAGATGATCAAATTGAAGAATCCCTTGATTCCTCGCCTTAGTCAAGACAGTACCTGGTACCCTGTGGCCTTACTCGAAAGACAGGAATACAAAGTGGAGCCGGTTTCTTTCAATTCCAAATACAGCGACTTCGGGGCCCGCATCTACAACGACACCCTTTATTTTACATCGTCTCGAAAAACGCCCGAAAACAACAGCAACTACAATTGGTACGATGAACCCTATTTGGATCTGTACTACATCCCGCTTTCTTCCCTCGATCAAAACCCAAAGGCTCTGGAAGGTGGAATTCGATCCAAATACCACGAAAGTTCCCCGACCTTTTTTAAGGATTACAAAGGGAAAAGTTCGGTCTTCTTTACCCGTAATAACCTCAAAGGGGGTCAATACGTCGTGGGCAAAGACCGAATCAACAACCTCAAAATTTATAAAGGAGAACAAAAAAAGAATGGCACCTGGGACGTCAGCCGCGACTTGGCCATTAACAGTCCGGACTATTCCAATGCCCACCCCTTTTTAAGCCCTGATGGCAAGCGCCTTTATTTTAGTTCCAATCGACCAGGAGGATATGGGGGATCCGATATCTTTTACTGTGAAATACGATCCAGAGGTGGGCTCTCCTACCCCATCAACGCCGGTCCGGTAGTCAATACGGAAGGCAATGAAATGTATCCTTTTGTGGACGAGGAAGGACAGCTCTACTTCGCTTCGGATGGGCATCCAGGCTATGGACAACTCGATATTTATAAAACTCTGAACAATCATTTAGGTATCCCGGAGAACGTAGTCAATCTGGGACAACCGATAAATGGAAAAGGAGATGACTTTGGTTATTTCCAAGTCAAAGGTCAATATGAAGGGTTCTTCAGTTCGAATCGTGCCGGAGGAAAGGGAGGCGACGATCTCTATTCCTTTGCTTACAACCCTGCCCTGATTTTTAAAGGGGAGTTCGTAGACCGAATTTCCAAGAAGGCGATTAAAGATGTACAGATTAAGTTGATTGACCTCAGTATAAATGAAACGGTAAAGACCTTGGTGACTTCAGCATCAGGAGCATTGACCACGGAAGTGAAAGAAGACCGGCTCTACGCCCTGGAAATCAGTCACCCTTCCTTTGACCCCCATTTGGAATCCTTCAGTACCTGGGATTTAAGCACTGGGCAAACTGATCTATCAAAGGTTGTGGAGTTGAATCCCCTGCTCGACCTCAAAGAACTGTCAGGATTTAACACTGTTTATTTTAATACAGGTTCTTTCAATCTACCGGGCAATGCACGCAAAGAATTAGACAAACTTGTTCGTCTGGTTCGCGATCGCTATACAGAGATGGAAATAGGAATCCAGGTCTACACCCGAGAGCGAGACAATTGGGAAAGCAATAAGATTCTTTCGCAAAAAAGAGCGGCCGCTGTAGAATGGTACTTGGTATCTCAAGGATTCCCGAGTCAAAATATTCGCTACTATCAGGGCAATGGACAGAATTATGAATGGCCCTGTGATACCGAGAATCAATGCTGGCGTTTGGGCCAGTCCAAGGACCAACGAGTTCAGATTGATCTGCTACAGCTGGAAAGTGAAGACAGTTCGTTGAACCGTTAAGTGATTGTGGTCCGTAATATCAGGTATTGCCTTAATCTATAGGATTTGGGAAGGCATTTCTATCTTTGCTTTTCGATTCACCTCACCCACACAATGAAAGCAAAGGCCTTTAAAATCCTCCGAAAAATGCTCCTCTACTTTGGTATACTCGTAGGTGTCCTGTTTTTGGGCATCATCCTCTTTATGAACCTCAGCCCGCAATTTGGAAGAAAGCCCTCTGCCGAGCAGAAAAAAGAGTACGCTAAAGCCGACAACCACAACGGTGACAACTTCTTAAACATCGACGGTGTCACAGCCGATATGCCTCGAGGGGATATGTGGAAAGCCATGAAAGGCATGCTAAGGAGTATCCCCAATACCCGTCCTGCTTCTCCCCTGCCCGTTCAATCCATCGACTCAACCGATATTGCTCGGTACAGAGGAGAGGCCCGCTTGGTTTGGTTCGGTCATTCGACTTTTCTCTTGCAATTGCAAGGGAAGAATATCCTGATCGACCCCATGTTCGGTCAAGTCCCTGCCCCCCACCCGTGGTTGGGCGGAAAACGCTTTGGAAAGCTACCCATCGAAATCACAAAACTTCCTCAGATCGATGCTGTATTGCTTTCGCACGACCATTACGATCACCTGGATCACCTTTCTATTTTACTGATTAAGGACAAAGTGAAACACTTTTTCACCCCGCTGGGC
>CAZLGZ010000015.1:0-24884 GCA_964558965.1 uncultured Flavobacteriaceae bacterium | reverse complement strand
CACGAATACCGTGTAAGAGACGGAGGCCACAGCTGGACCTACTGGCGGGCCTCCCTTCCTCTTGTTTTAGAATTTATCAGTGCTGGATTTCACCAGTACTAGTTCACGTCTTGTAGCAATTCGTCAACGGACCGCTCCAATTGCTGATCACGACCTTCGGCGATGATCTTTGGATCATTTTTGACCATGATCTGCGGGTTGGTTTGGTTGTTTTCCATCCACTCCCCTGCTTTGTTTTTGGCGCTTACGGGTACAACGCCCCAATAGCCGCCGTTCGGTAATCCTTCCCATCCAGCAAAACTACAGGTACCCGGGACAGGCATTCCTACGGTCTTTCCAATTTTCAAATCCGTGTACCCACTGGCAAAACAATGCCCATCGCTGTACATGGATTCATTGAACATGGCCAGTGTAGGTTTGGTCCATCGCGAAGTGGGTTCACCTCCCACACGACGCGCCTCTGTTTCGTAAGAAATAAAGGGCTCTCCGGTAAAGAACATGGCCAAATCGGCTACCAAGTCTCCTCCTCCATTAAAACGGGTATCCACAATAACACCCTGCTTGTCGCCATATTTCCCCAGCATCTTCTCGTAGATGTTGCGGTAAGGACCATCACTCATCCCCGGAATATGGACATAACCCAATTTACCATTACTGCGTTTCGCCACTTCGGCTTCGTTCTTCTTGACCCAGCGGTTGTAAAGCAGACGATTTTCCTGACCAGTTGTGATTGGCTTGACGGTGATCTGCTGTGTGCTCCCATCAACTTTGCGCAGTTCGAGCAGAGTGATCTTACCGGCCAGTCTATTCAGATAGGAGGCCAGGTCCTTCTCTGGACTTAGCACCGTTCCGTTAACACTTAGGATGATATCCCCTTTACGGACATTGAGGCCTGCTTTATCCAAAGGCCCACCCTTCATGACCTCAACGATACGCAGTCCATCGCCTTTGTGAGCGTAGTCCATGAAGATTCCCAGGCTAGCGGTGGCATCTCCATTCTTTATGCTGCTGTTGTACCCCGCTCCTGCGTGACTCACGTTCAACTCTCCTAACATCTCAGACATCATTTCAGCGAACTCATACGAATTCCCTAAATGAGGCAGGTACTTTTCGTACTCGGTCTTGAGTTCGTCCCAGTTCTTCCCGTGAAAATCGGAGGTATAGAAAATCTTGTTGGTTCGAATCCAGATGTGCTCAAACATGGCCTTGCGTTCCGCCTCCGTATCCAAAAGCATCTCGGAGCGCATAGCGACCGGTTTGGTTCTTTTGGTCTTGAGGTTCACCTTCGAAATTCTCCCTCCACTTAGCAGGTAGAGGTTTTCTTGCTTGGCATCCCATTGTAAGGATCCACCTCTTCCCTTGAGAGAAATCAACTGTTGGGTTTTCTTGGTTCGAAGCTCGGTTTCCCAGAGGTTATACCCCTTCTCGAATTGAGCCAGGTAATAGAGTTTTTCGCCATCCTTAGACAACACCGCATCGGACAGGCGCGAAGAATGAATGGTCAAACGCGCTTTGCGGTTTTCTCCATTGGCCCAATCTAACTTCAGAGGATCAGCTTCCTTCTTCTCGTCTTTTTTGGCGTCTTTTTTCTTTTTTTTATCGTCCTCTTTTTTGGCCGAACCACTGTCTTTTTTGCTGTCTTTTTCGAGCAGCTTCTTCAAATCGTAGTCTTCCTTAGAAAGGCTGAATTTATCCCAGGCTTCCTGGGTAAAAAACATGGTGTAAATATCGGTCTGGGTACGACCACTGGTCGCGTAACTTTTCAGACCATCCCGGTTGCTAAACCAGATCATTTGTTCCCCTTTACCAATCCACTTGGGGTAATAATCGTAGTAGCCGCTTTGGGTCAGATTAATTCGTTGTTCTCCATCCTTAGAAAGCAAGAGAACCTCTTCGTTGCTAAGGCTTTGCCCCCAGCTGAAGAGTAACCAGCGGCTATCAGGACTCCAGGTAAAATACTGGTCCCCGTCACTCATGTGGTACAAGTCGTCTGGCGTAAGCAAAGTGGTCTTGGCTTTGGACTTCAAGTCCATCACAACCAGGCTGCGGCGATCTTCTATAAAGGCAACATATTTTCCATCGGCAGAAAAGCGGGGCAAGTAGTGTTCTTTATCGCCCTTTATATACTTCTTCTCTTCTAATAGCGTCGAAGCGAAAAAGTAAGGTTCTTCGCTGCGTTGTTTTAGTGTTTGAAACAAAGTCCACTTGCCGTTGACCTCCCGAGAATAAACCAGTCCCTTACCATCGTGAGTGAACTGAACAAAGCGCTCTTGTTCGGGAGTATTCGTGATCTGCTTGGTCAATCCGCTTTCTACCGCGGTTACAAAGACTTCCCCTCTAGAGATAAACGCAATCTCTTTTCCGTTTGGCGATACGTGCATCTCGCGAACTCCACCAGAAATAGAAACCACCTGGTCTTTGTTTTCGACATCTGAGCTTCGCAGAAATACTCGGACTTTTTGGGCTTGTGTCCCCTCACGTAAAACGTATAGTTCTCCATCATAACTAAAAGTCATCACCCCTTGAGCAGCTGTTAGGTGGCGGATAGGGTGTTTCTCGAATCGGGTCAGCTGCTTGGAGCTTCCGGGGAATTCCAAGTCCATTTCGTGGATATTAAAGGTTCCGCTTTCTTCGCTCAAGTAAAAGATGCGTTCCTGACTTTTACTGAAGACTGGGTTTCGATCTTCACCCGGGAAATTCGTCAACTTTTTGTGGTTTCCGGTCTTGGGATCGTACGTCCAGATATCGCGCGCAATAGAGCTGGTGTGGTGTTTTCTGAATTCATTTTCACCCCCCTTCTTATCGTGGTAGATATAGCGCTTACCATCAGCACTAATTCGCACATCTTCGGCAGGTACCGTTAGAATTTGATCGACACGACCCCCATCACGTGGAACCTCATACAACTCGGGTTGAGAACGCGTAGGGTATTGTCGGTGTTCGGCCAAGTCTTGGCGAACCGCTCCGAAGACCACGCCTTTATCGTTGGCACTGAAGGTAAATGGATGCTCGTCCGTACTGTGGAAAGTCAAGCGTTTTGCTGGTCCGCCAGCCGCATCCATGGTAAAGATGTCAAAATTCCCATAGCGATCGGAGGCAAAGGCAATGGTTTTGCCATCGCGGCTCCAAACAGCCTTGTAATCATGGGCTTTGTGGTAGGTTAACTGTCGAGCTTCTCCTCCTGTTACGGGTACCGAGAACAAATCTCCTTTATAGGTGAAAACGACTGTTTTTCCATCCGGAGAGATGGAAGGATAACGTACCCAGTTGGGTGTCACCTGGGCGTGTAGCATTGTAGCAAATAAAATGCCGGTCAGTAGCAGTGTATTCTTCATGTTTAGGTGTAAAAAACTGCCAACCAAGATAAGCCAATCGCCTAGAGAAGCCCTAGACTTTAACACTAGCCGTTAATTTTTCTTAATCAATGGCCGAATCCGGCTAATTCCAGAGAATAATTACCTTTAACCCGCCTCAAACCCCATAACTATGAATAGCCGGAGAGTCTTAATGCTCACCTTGGGCGTATTCATTTTCTTTCTTGCCTGTGTCGATCCCAAGACCCGATCCCAAGTGGAACGCCAAAGGGAAGAGACCAGATCCACTCTTGAAACCTTGCAAAAGGAACTCGAGGAGGAGGAAGAAAATATCGAACGTCTTAAAAAGGAAATTGAGCTCGCTGAATCGGAATACCGCAAAAGTCAGGAAGAAGAAACCTTTGTGGTCATCTTGCCTGAAGGAGAACAAAAATCTTCCCCTGCTCTGCCCCAGAGTAAGCAAGCCAACACCTTACAAAAGATCTGGGTAGAAGACAGCATCGCTACCGACCAAGGGCCTCTGGGACTGCGTCATCTGCTCTTAGTGCAAAAACAACCATCAGAATCTTTGGCGGGATGGATGTCTCAATTTGTTGCAGAAAACTCCCTGTATACCTCGGATTATTTTGTGCGATTTATGCAGTTTTCTGGTCGTCCAAGTGCCAACAAAGTCACAGAGGTTGATCCGGTGGATTTGTACATTTTAGTTCAACCAAACCGCTTAGAAAGCTCTGCAAAGACCTATTTGATTCGGGGGCTTTATTCGCCTCAGACCAAACGAGGTGACACCACCGAAAAAGGCACTTACTTACTTCTCACCCATGGCTTGCTCAACCGTAAAACGGATAGTCTTTGGCTGGCAGAAGATGCTCTGCGCTTGAGCAGCAGTAGACCTTGATTTTTTTTTGCATCTTGTCTACAGCTAAATAGCTCATCATGAAGCGATCCTTTTTATACCTTCTCTTTGTTACTCTTCTGGCTTGTACGGAAGCAGAACAAGACGAAAACGAGGTTCGCCTTTTATCCGGTCAATGGCAATTATCTACTCTGACGGGCAGCAGAGTAGGGTCGGGTTCGGATTTTACTCCTGGGGAATTGGATTGGAGCATCAACCTTTTTGCTTCTGTCGTCAGCGTTTCATCCAACTTGGATGAAGGCGACCCAAAAAGAGGTCAATTTCCGCTCGAGATCGGTGTTCATACCTTTGATTTGGTCCAACAAGAGGAAGAACTTCGCTACACCTATGACTTTATCGTAGAAGGCGAAAGGCTTGGGACCCTTTCCTGGCGACAAGGCCAGTTACGCCTTGACACCGGTCTAGCTTCTGATGGATTCCTCTATATTTTCAGACGTTAATAGCGGCTAAACCCAAAAGCTAAATTCAGGTTAAATAGGGCTGAGTAAAACAGCACGGGTTCTTCCAACACTTAATTTTGTGGTCCGTTTGTGGCATACGTTTTGCTACTTTTTTTCGTTATAAGAGAGAGAATAAACTATGTGGACTGATTCCCAACTACAAGAGCTGATTGAATTGCTTCCCAACCTGGCTGTGGCCTGGGTGCTCCTGGGAGCGATTTGCTATGTTCTATTTCAGAGCAGTCGTTTCGTTATCAGAAACATTGCTTACTACCCGGCCCAGCCTCCTGTTCGTCGAAAAAACGTGAAGCGTAACATTGCTACTTCACTGTTGTCCAGTTTACTTATTATTTTATTCGTTGGATTAACCCAAATCAACTACTGGGAACGACTCTATGTGGAGTTCCTCTTGTGGATACAGTAAACTTTAACACCCCTTGGCGTAACTTTTGATTTTATCAGGCGTCTATCTATTAAAACGAACATCATGCTAAAAGGCCGTCATATCCTTCTCATAGTCCTCCTTTCCCAAGTCGGATCGGTGGTCGTGGATCTCTATCAACATCGCTCGCAAGGCCTTTTCTACTTTTCTAACCTCGATATACACAACCTGAGCCTCTTGGGCTTTTATGGTTTATTGTATGCGGCAATCGCTTTGGTATTTTACGGACTATTCCGATGGATGGGCCGGATGATGTAATTTCCCCTTTCCCTTTCCTACTCCCTCAACCTAACACCTTTCTCCCTCAATAGCACTTGCTACAAGAAGCCCTTCCATGTACTTTGCGGAAAAGCTTCACTCATGAAAGCACTCTACATACTTGTTCTTCTCTCTTGTTTCAGCCTTTCCTGTAAGAGTCATAAAACCCTGGCACCGGAAACGACAGCCCTTAAAAAAATAAATGGTTACGTACCCGTAGATCCTTTGGAATACGCCCATCCTATTCAACTCTTTCAAAAGCAACAAAGCCTGCGCAAGCATTTAGGACAGTGTTCAAAACAAGAAAAACTGGACTTTCTTATCAACGAAAATGTCTTGGTCTCGGTTTTGGAGCACGATCGGGGAGGCGATCTCAGTGTGAGCAATAGCTTTGTGTCAAAAAAGAATTCCTTGTACCGCGTGATTATGGATTATTCCAAATTCCGAACGGTGAATTCCGAGGACTGTGGTCAGGCCCGCATCGGCGTGGGATTGCGGTTGGTGGCCCACATCAAAGCCCATAAATCCAATATCAATTTTGGCGATCTCTTCGCATTGGGTTTGGCCGCAGAATCGAATCATATTTCAGGTACACTTTCGATTGAGATTATTGGTATCAAATCCAAGGAGGTAACCGGTACCCTGCCTCTTCCTAGCGAAATCAATCGTACCAGTATTCAACAAGCCATGCAAGCCCTGTCGACGATTAAATCCAGAATATACGACCAGACTACCCAAATACATCCTCAAGTAATCGCAATAAAAACCTGTTCGGAAGACCCTGCTCATTACAATAACCTTATTGCAGAACTAGGCAATCGAAATGACAAGAATCAACTGTGGGAATGGCGCTATTGACCGGAATCGGCTTCGTGATACTGACGTATAGCATTTAGCTCCCTTTGCAGACTTTGCACTTCTTCCATGTGGCGAATTTCCATTCGCTTCAGCCTTTCCTCTAATTCGTTTTCGGTGACTTTGGGCTCGCTGAATAAAGTCCATACCACCGTCGCCAAGGAAACCAAGAAACTGAAACCCAACATACACAAGAGCAGAATGATCCACTGCCGCTCCCTTTTCATGGAAGACTTGGTACTTTTTTTAATCGGTTTCTTCTTCGAAGAACGCCCTCCTCCCAGGTGCTGTAGGAAGGTATCCCACTTTTCCTCTTCCTGAATAAACAGATTTTTAAACCCACCGCTTTCTAGAAACTCATCCGTATAGGCTGTCGAGGACAACATGAAGATTTTCACTCCATTTCCGCTGATGGTATCCAGCAGTTGGCTGTCGTATTCCAAAATTTCTTCGATGAGTTTTTCGGCAAATTTCCGATCGTAGTTGGGTCTTAGAAACTCGTCATAGAGAAGCTGTGTCTCGAAGTAATCGTCCCGGGAACAGGCGTACTCAAGAAACTTGTCTTTCAATTCAGACTTGAAAAACTCGGTCATGTTGGGGTGCGCTGATTAGGTGTTTAAGCGGACCCTAAATGTAAAAAAAGAAAAGGGATCCTTGCGCTCACTTTGCAAGAATCCCAATTCCAGGAACTAATCCCTATTCAAAAATTTTACGCGCTTATTGGTATACGCGGATATAATCAACTTCCATTGTAGAAGAACTGAAGGCCGGATCAATTGCACCGCCAAAGTTTCCTCCCATGGCTACATTGAGGATCAAAAAGAAATCTTTGTTAAACGGTAGACTACCACTATTACTAAGTGCACCGTATTCTTCGTCGTTAATCAGGAATCGAATGGTATTTTCAGACCAGATGATGGAATACACATTAAAGTCGTCTGATACCCCTTCAACAACCGTGTTAACCGATCTGGAATTCCCTCCAAAGTTAGCCGGATCGTGAGTGGATCCAAAAATGGTATTCTGTTGGTTACCCACGTGTTCCATTATGTCAATTTCTCCGGCAGCCGGCCAAACATTGGTTTCAAAATCAGCTCCTAGCAACCAAAGCGCTGGCCATGTTCCGCCACCGGTGGGCAGCTTGGCTCGAATATCGACACGACCGTATTGAAATTCAAACTTCTGATAGGACTGAATTCTGGAAGAAGTATAGGCACTTCCATTAAAACTCTCCTGGCGAGCAGTAATTTTAAGTAGTCCGTCTTCCACAATAATGTTTTCTGGACGGTCTGTATAGTACTGCAATTCACCATTACCCCAACCGTTATCTCCTGTACCCAAATCATAATTCCAAACATTGGTATCAGGAGCTCCAGGCGTATCGAAGTTCTCTTCAAAAATCAAGGTATCAAATACAGGCTCAGATCCACCTGATCCTCCATCTTCCGGTACGAAAGTAGAATACCAGGTTAAAGAATCATCTCCGTTAAATGGCTGACTATTTCCTCTAATCACTAATCGGTCGGCAGTCAATTCCTGGATTTGGTACTCTCCAGATACTACGACCCAATAACTCATAAAGCTGCCCCCAACATCAAGGGTTCTTGTTCCATCGGCGTTGTCAATAATCACAAAGTTATCCTGAAAGGCCACTTGGTCTGTAATATCACGACACTCATCTACAAACATACCCGGTGTAGCGTCAGGGAAGAACCGGTTCACTTCCGCCCAGTTGATAAAGACCTCATTATTGGCCCCTGGATCTAGGGTGAAGGTATAATTGTCATTCGCATCATAGCTGAATGTCAAAACATCATCATAGAGACATGGATTCAACTGATTTGGACCAGCAGAGAAGAATTCAGGGTTGTCTTGGTCAAGGGGTTCCAACAAGGGTCCTACACCAAAGTGTCCACCTACTGTTTGATCCCATACCCAACGCTTCTCTCCGTCTCCTCCAATTAACTGCAAGGTTTCTTGGTCAATAAAGAGGCGTACATCCAAATCAAGGAATACTGTTGTGCTCGAGCTTACTCCCCCTACACCAAAAGCAATGACAGTAACAGGTGCCTGGTACTGACCTGATTGGGTAAAGCGGAAAGCCGCCGTTTGACCGGGAGAAATTACCTCAGGAGAAGCTCCTGGAGTGAAGATAACGTGAAAGTACAGGGCGTCATCTGCCGCAGGACTAACCGTTACATTCCCGGATTGGTCGTTTAATACGGTGGCATTCACCGTCAAATTCATCGGAACTACAATATTCTGCAACTCGGGTTCTTCCTCCTGGCAAGAAACCAGCAGAACCAAGCCCAAAAGCAAAGCACTGTATTTATAGAATATACTTTTCATTCTTCCTTCTTATTGTTGAGTAATATCATCGATATAGAATGTTCCCGCAGCAGTACCAGGGCCATCTACAAACATGGTAATTGTCGCGTATTGACCGGTTGGAACAAAGGGTTCTCCTGCTCCTTGTGACCCGTCGATAAAGCTCTTAACTGCATCAACAGCAAAATCAAAGGTGATGGTCTCCCATCCAGTTCCACCATGGTTGGCTACCACTTCGTTCTGACGCTCGCCACTTACTCCACCCTCAAATTTCAAAAGGATAGGGGTAGCCACATTAGACCAGAACTTGATACTGATGGTCTTGTTAGAACCACTGAAATCTACAGGGGTTTCTAAATTCCAAAATAATCCTTCCCAGTTAACACCGGAATTGGTGATTGCCCCAACATTAGAAGCAGATGTATTAGCGCCTGACTGATCAGGATTAGCTACTACCTCAAAGCTTGCACCATTGAAAACCGTAGCTGAATAATCAACACCAGAATCATCAAAAGTAACAGGCAGGGCCGGAGCTGTGGTACTTCCACCACCGCTTTCTACTTGCGTGATATCATCGATATAGAAGGTACCTGCTGTATTTCCAGGACCATCTACGAACATGGTAATTGTACCATATTGTCCTGTTGGAACAAAAGGCTCTCCTACTCCCTGAGTACCATCGATAAAACTCTTTACCGCATCCTCAGCAAAGTTGAAAGTAACATCTTCCCATCCGGTTCCACCGTGGTTAGCCACAACTTCATTCTGACGCTCTCCACTTACTCCACCTTCGAATTTCAAAAGGATAGGAGTAGCCACGTTAGACCAGAACTTCATGGTAATTGTCTTGTTGGTACCACTAAAATCCACTGGATTCTCAAGGTTCCAGAACAAGCCTTCAAAGGCAGCACCAGAGTTAGTAATAGCTCCTACATTGGAAGCAGAAGTATTGGCTCCTGATTGATCAGGATTCGCAACCACTTCAAAGCTAGATCCGTTAAATACTGTTGGCGCATAATCTACACCAGAGTCGTCAAAAGAAACCGGTAGTTCAGGAGCAGTCGTACTTCCTCCACCGCCACCACCAGTGGTCTTAGCTAAATCATCGATATAATAGATGGATCCATCTCCAGCAGGTTGATTTACATCATCAAAGTCTGGGAAAATCACAATCTTATCATAGGCGTCAGAACCATTGATTGTTCCACTGAAATCTGCGGTTACTTCAACCCATTGATTAGCATCGTTAATGGTCTGATCAACTGAGATTGTCGGACCGCCTCCGCCGCCTTCTTTCTCAAGTTGTACCCGAACATTGATTCCGGATTTCGGAGACCACATTTTAAACGTTAATACTTGCTCAGTACTAAAGTCAATATTAGAAGGGAATATTTGGAAGATACCGGAGTACCAAGCCGCTCCATTCACCTTGTTGAATTCAAATACGGTAGCTGAGGTGTTGATCCCTGACATATCAGGATTCGCTATTGGCATACCCGTAACACCATCTCCTGATTCAAATACTCCAGAGAAGGTTTCGTTGTTTTCAAAATCAATAGGAAGACTAGTGGCTACAGTGGGCTCACTTCCACCTCCGCCACCACCTGGCTCAACTTGCATAAAGTCATCCAAGTAGAACGTACCAGGGGTTGTTCCAGGACCGTCAATAAACATAGTAATCGTTGCATATTGCCCTGTTGGAACAAATGGCTCACCAACTCCCTGAGATCCGTCGATAAAACTCTTAACCGCATCTTCGGCAAAGTTGAAGCTCAAATCTTCCCAACCAGTTCCACCGTGAGTGGCCGTTACTTCATTTTGGCGCTCTCCATTGACACCACCTTCGAACTTCAATAATACAGGCAGAGAAACTGTGGACCAAACCTTCATAGTGATGGTCTTATCCGTTCCACTGAAATCAACCGGAGTATCTAACTCCCAAAAAGCTCCTTCCCAGTTCACACCAGAATTCGTCAAGGCTCCAACATTGGAAGCAGAGGTGTTGGCTCCTGATTGATCAGGGTTAGAAACTACCTCAAAACTGGCTCCATTAAAGGTTGTTGGAGTATAATCAACCCCAGCAGCATCAAAGGTAAATGGCAATCCTAAGGTGCTTCCACCGCCACCGCCGCCTTGTCCGTCAAGAACAATGTCGTCGAAGAAGAAGAGCTCACCCGCACCACCTGTTCCAAAATCAGGGAAGATGGCAAATCTGTTGTAAGCAACTCCCGCATCAAATGCCCCAAAAGTGCTCATATCAAAGCTCAGTTCTTCCCAAGCCATTGCTACGGTACTTGTGGCTTGAACCTCAGCAAAGACCGTTGGGTTTCCGTTTCCATCTGCTGGAGAAGTCGTGTCTTCAATCTTAAAGAGAATAGGCGTTCCAACTCGTGGAGACCAAACCTTCATTTTAACAACAGTAGTGCTACTAAAGTCAATTCCACCGTCCAGAGTCAACGTTGCTCCAGCCCAAACTTGAGCTCCGCTGGTCTTATTAATTTCAAGAACTTTTGAACTTGTGTTGATACCGCTCGCATCCGGATTGTCAATTACAGCCACAGGGATCGCGCTAAAGTCGGCAGCACCAAATCCTCCGAGAGAACTGAAATCAACATCACTTCCTTCAAAATCGACTGGTAATTGAGGCATGACTAACATTCCTCCACCCCCTTGGGCGATATCATCCATATAGAAAGTTCCGGCAGTAGTTCCAGGACCGTCTACGAAAATTACAATGGTAGCGTATTGTCCAGTTGGAACAAACGGCTCGCCAACTCCTTGCGTTCCATCAATAAAACTCTTGATGGCATCTTCAGCAAAGTTGAAGCTCAAATCTTCCCATCCAGTTCCTCCGTGGTCAGCTACTACTTCTGTCTGACGCTCGTCATTTACTCCACCTTCAAACTTCAAGAGAACAGGCACAGGTACATTCGACCAGAACTTCATCGTGATGGTTTTGTTATCACCACTAAAATCAACTGGAGTCCCTAGGTTGAAGAATCCTCCTTCAAAGTTGTTTCCAGTATTGGTAATTGCACCAACCTTCGAGGCTGTTGCATTTGCTCCAGACTCATCTGGGTTATCTACTACTTCATAGCTTGCCCCATTAAATGTTCCAAAAGCATAGTTCACTGTTGGAATATCAAAGGTGATTGGCAATTCGATAGGATCGCTCGCACCAGTAATATTAACAACCTGTGTAAGTTCTAAGGTAGTGGCACTTGCACTACGGGCAACTACACGAATTGTGTATTCACCTGTTTCGGCATAAATATGAGTAGCCGTTTCACCTGCCATGATTGTAGTAGGTACACCGTCTGTTTCGTCTCCCCAGTAAATATCAAATACAGTAGCATCATCTGCTGTTGGAGAGAGACTTACCTCAAAAGGATTCGCCTGACTTATTTCAACATCAAAATCCAGGTTCGTAGGAGGGGTGAACGCGATCGTGATTACGCGAACTAACTCACTCGTCAAACCTGTTGGTCCAACAGCCACTATACGCAAAAGGAATTCACCTTCACTGTAGACATGAGTAACGGTTTCTCCTGCAGCTGCCTGCGTAGGAGATTCATTATCAACATCACCGAAATAGATTTCGAAAGTTGAGGCACCAACAGCCGTTGGCGTTACACTTACTTCACCGCTCTCATCCTGGGCAATGTCGAAGATGGCATTGACATTGGTCGGAGCAGATATATCCTGCAATACATAGGATACAATCTCTTCTTCTTCACAGGCCGTAAATGACAAGGCGGCCAAAAGAAATACAAATACGTTTTTAAGTTGTTTCATCTTCATCAATTTTATTTTTAATACCCTGGATTTTGTGCCCAGCGATTTCCAGCAAGCTCAATTTCTATTGCCGGAATTGGGAATAATTCGTGTTTGCCGGTTTGGAAACCGTCTATTTCTGAGGCAGCACGTCCAGTGCGTACCAAATCAAAGAAATGGTGGCCTTCACCGACCAATTCAACTCTTCTTTCTTGATATATAGCATCAGTTAAAGCTGTACCTGTGGCAACTACATCAGCCAATCCCGCACGAGTGCGAACTCTATTGAGGTAATCCTGTGCTAATGCATCATTAATACCTCCTCTGTTTAGGGCCTCTGCCGCCATTAACAGCACGTCAGCAAAACGGATAGAACGATAGTTATTCGGATTAGTCAAGTTAGCATCACCGGTATTCAAGTCTCCCTGACGGGCAATGTATTTGCGGTTATAATACCCGGTGTGCTCAAACCCTTCACGGAAAGAAACCTCCGGATTGGCTGCAGCCCAAGCATTAATATCAAGAATAGCAATATCTCTTCTCAAATCTCCGGGCTCAAAGGCGTCATATACCTCCTGAACAGGAACATTAAAGCTAAATCCAGATTCGAAAAGCGGACCTGAATAGTTGCGGATCCCATTAAAGCCGACTGCAACATTCCCTTCACTACATTGTAAACAACCAAATCCTGCACCTTCCACATCCGTGTACTGCACTTCAAAAACAGACTCGATATTATTTTCGTTATCGTTTTCAAACATCGTGCTGTAATCCGCCAACAATTCGTAATTGCCAGCATTGATTAAATCATTAAGCACATTGGCCGCTTCCGTAAACTTATCCTGATAGAGGTAAGCTTTTCCTAACAAAGCCTGTGCAGCTCCTTTAGTAGCTCGGCCTGTTTCCGCTTGCAGTTCAGGAAGGTTGTCGATGGCAAAAAGTAAATCCTGCTCGATCTGCGCATACACTTCAGCAGCAGGGGTGCGATCTACGACATCCTGATCTCCGAAAAGCAATCGCTGATCAACAGCCAAAGGCACGTCACCAAACCATTTTACCAATTCAAAATAGTAGTACGCACGTAAAAAGGTCGCCTCAGCAAGAACAACATTCTTTCCTGAGAAATCCGTTTTATCCTTAAACTCAAGAATGTAATTCGCACGATTTACTCCAGAGTACATCCAACCCCATAAATCCTGAAGTTGCTGATTGACTGGCGTGTGAACCATGTCATCTATTTCTTGAATACCTGGCACATCCGTTGCACTCTCTCCACCCGCCAGAGTGTTATCCGAGGCAATCTCACCAAGCATTACATTTATGTAGGTCGATTGCAGCAAATCATAGGCTGCAATAAGAGCATTCTGATAATCTTCTTCAGAGTTAAAAAAGCTTTCAGAATCTTCTTCAAATGAATCCACATCTAGGAATTCATCTGAGCAACTGATTGGCACCAATACTACCAAAGCAATTGCGAAAAATTTAATCAGTTTATTTTCGAAATTCATCTGCTTAGAATTTGAAGTTAACACCTAGAAAATATGAGCGAGGAACAGGGTAGAATCCCTGATCAATACCACCACCAATTGGAGCACCAGAAGAAGCACTTGGATCGTATCCTCTGTACTTAGTGAAGGTGTACAAGTTGTTCACTGCAAAGTAAAAACGCAGTGAATCCGCTCCCATGTTCTCCATCAATTCACTAGGAAGTGTATACCCTAGCTGAACATTCTGGATTCTTACAAAAGATCCATCTTCTACAAAGAAATCAGAGAAGAGTGTATTGGAAGTAGCACCTGTTGTCACTCTTGGGTAAGTGTTCGTTGTTCCTTCGCCTGTCCATCGGTTCAAGGTGTAGATAGAACGATTCACCAAGGGCTGGTTTCTCTCGTAGTTACGAACGATTTCGTTTCCTACGGAAGCAAAAGCATAGGCTCCAAAATCCCAATTCTTATAGTTCATGGAAAGATTGAATCCCATAGTGGCATCCGGAATCGGATCTCCGATATAGGTACGGTCATCTCCATCGATTACCCCATCCCCATTTTGATCTACAAAGCGTAAATCTCCAGGAGCTGCATTGGCTTGTGTTGCATGAGCAGAAACCTCACCAGTATTCTGGAAGATACCGTCCGTTTCTAGTCCATAGAAATAACCTAGTGGGAATCCATCTTCCATTCTTGAAGGTGGTTCTTGTCCAACTCCAAAAGATCCTCCAGGGATAAATCCTACTCCGTTATTTACAGAGATTACTTCGTTATCCAAGAAGGTAACATTGTAATTGATTCCAAAAGAAAAGTCTTCACCGATCTCATCGTTGTATCCGATGGCAAATTCAAAACCACGGTTCTCCACCGTACCGGCATTTACAACTGGCGAGCCAGAACCTGGTGCAGAGGCACCCAAAATACCAGACACTGGAGGACTTACCAGAAGATCTTCTGTTCTTCTGTTAAAGTAATCCGCAGTGATATCAATATGATTATTAAATAAGCGCATATCAACACCAATATCTAGGGTTTTTTGCTCCTCCCATCGAATCTCTGGGTTAGAGATCAACCCTACCGCCTGACCAAAGAGTAATTGATCATTCAACACATAGGCTCCTTCTCCTGACAGAACAGAACGGAAAGCGTTTGCAGCAATTCGGTCATTACCAACAATACCGTAGCTTCCTCTGAATTTCAAGAAATTCAGGAAGTCACTGCCTTGTAAGAAGTCCTCTTCCGAAACAACCCATCCAACGGAACCAGAGGGGAAGAATCCAAATCGATTACGTGGACCAAAAGCAGTGGATCCGTCACGACGAATAACCCCTGAGATCAAGTATTTACCTGCGTAGTTATACTGTACTCTAGCGAAGTAGGAAAGTAGTCGAGAATCAAACTCATCACCACCGTTTATGAAATTATCAATAACGTCAGAAGCGTTATCAATAAATGCATTTTTAAAGCTGTTATCTGGAATGTCAAATCCTGTAAAACCAGAGAATTTTCCTCGGGTCTTGAATACTGACATACCCAATGTAGCTTTGATATCATGGTTATCTCCAAGGACGGTACCATAATTTAAAAAGGCGTCAAAAGTGTAGTCTCTGAAGATATTATCGCTCGTACTAAGAACGTTTCGGTCTATATTAAAAACCTTCCCAGATCCATAGAATACCTCCGGAAGAAAGTTACGACCGGTAACTTCAGCATAGTTGAACTGAAGGCTGGTCTCCGCAGTAACATTTTTAATCACTTCATAGTTCAACCCGATTTTACCACTGATTCTGTGAACATCGGTTTCATTAAATGTATTGGCGATTTGTGCTACTGGGTTAATGACTTCATTACCGAGTCCTTCGGCCAATGTAAACTCTCCATTACTATCTCTTACCGAAAAAGTAGGTGCATTGTTTAAAGCGTTGAAAAGAACTGATCCAAGAGCATTTTCAATTAAAGTACTTCGGTCTGTTCCTGTGTAAAGAGCGTTAGCCGTCAGCTTCAATTTGTCAAACAACTCTGTATTGAAATTAATACGCGTTGTCCAACGCTTGAAGTTTGCCTTATCTCCACCGACAATACCGTCCTGGGTTAGCAAGGATGCACCCGCTGAGAAGGTAGACTTCTCTCCACCACCGGTTACGGTAATATTGTGATTAAAGATTGGAGCTCTCTCAAATACTCGATCTTGCCAGTCTGTTCCTTCTCCTAAATTCCCAACCACCGGAAAAGGATTGGGCTGCCCACCGGCCGCAAAGGCTTCATTAGCAATGAGCGCATATTCGGTTGCATTCAAAAGAGGAAGACGTCTTGATGTTTCCTGGAAACCACCATAAGCATCATAACTAAATTTAAGATCGGTGTTGCGTCTACCCGTTTTGGTAGTAATAAGTACTACACCGTTAGCAGCACGTACACCATAAATACCGGCAGTTGCATCTTTAAGAACATTAATACTCTCGATATCCCCTGGATTTAACACACTTAAATCTTCAATGACGTTTCCATCAACCAAGATCAAAGGACGGTTATCTCCATTGGTCGATATTCCCCGAATTCGAATATTAGAGGCTGCACCAGGCGAACCAGAACTAGAGGTAATTTGAACCCCAGCAACCTGCCCTTGAAGAGCTTGTTCAATTCTTTGGGGATTCAATTCTTCGATCGTTTCAGAACCTACAACAGAAACAGCACCTGTAATCTCCTTTTTGGTTTGTGTACCATATCCAATTACAACAACCTCATCCAAAGAATTGAGGTCTTCTTGTAAGTAAACATTGTACACCGTAAGGTCACTAACAGTTACTTCCTGTGTTTTGAAACTAATATAGGAGAACACAAGTACGTCCCCTACATTCACATCCGACAAGACAAAGTTGCCATCAAAATCGGTACTGGTACCCTTCGCTGTTCCTTTTACCACAACGTTCACTCCAGGGAGCGGTTCATTTAGACCTGCGTCGTAAACCGTACCGCTAACTCTTTTCTGAGCGTAGATGGAACATGAAAAAACGGCGAGAACCAATAACAGTAATTCTCTTCTCATTTGTTGAATTGTTTGGATTACAATATAAGTGGAAGTAGCCGCTTATTCCGGTTATAAAAACACAACAAAACTCGAAGACGGTAAGAATTTCCTTCATAAATCACCAAATACTCAAAAAAAACCCAGTGTAGTTGGGATATACGCAATAATCACCCTTCTCTTAACTTGGACTTAACCTTTTGCTAGAAAAAGGTCTAATTAGGTGGTTGTAGTGGCGATGTAGAGGTATGTAAAGGTTGGAGTAGAGTTGCTAAACCTCAAGTATATAGTCGATAAGGCTCTGTTTAGCCTGAATTCCCAGCTTTTTACGCAAACGGTATCGCTTCACTTCTACACTCTTAACGGAGATGTTTAGTAATGGTGCGATTTCCTTAGAACTCAAATTAAGACGTAAATAGGCACAGATTTTTAAGTCATTAGAGGTTAAATCTGGGTGCATTTTTTTGATTTTCTTCAGAAAGTGTTGATCAGCCTGATTAAAGGCATTTTCGAAAAACTTCCAATCATCCTCATTACTAAGACTTCTATTAATCTTTCTAATAATGGGCTTCACTTCATCTAGATCCGTCGACTGTAATTGCTTTTTTATTTCGTTAAGAAACTCATTCTTCTTGATCATGCTCATTGTAGAAACCGCGAGCTCACGGTTTTTACTTTCCATTTCTTGCTGCAAACGCTCATATTCCATTTTTGTAATTCTCTGCTGAGCTTCCCTACTTTCTTGTATCCGCTGCTCCTGCGCTTTTAAATCGAGCCTTTCTTGTTCTTTTTTGTAGTAGGATCTGTAGATGTAGTGTATTCCTAAAAGAGTTAGAAGAAAGCCGAGTATATAGAGCACAACCGCCCACCATCGGGCATACCAAGGAGATTTTATAACCAACCCAATACGGAGATCATTGGTATTCAAACTCGTATTAATACGTGATCTGAACTCAACATTGTATTCACCAATAGGTAATCCAGAAAGTCTGATGATAGGATCTGTAGTCCAATCGGACCATGCGTCTACCTCTCCAGGAATTCTGTACTGGTAATACACCTCCTGATAAACGGGAATCTGGTTCACACCCATCTCCAACACAAGCTCCCCAGGGTCGTCTCCAAGATCAAATTCTAAATCCTGAACATTCAACACGCGTCTTTCTTGGGTAAATAGTTCTTGATGTGCGGACAAAAGACTTAGCTCATGAGGATTCTCGCCCAATTTGGTTATGTCCAATATTAAAAAGCCTTCATTCCTGCCGATCAAATAGGACTCTTCGCCAATTCGACTTATACATTCAAAACCCGCTGTTCCCAAAGTTTGTCTTACCTCGGTACTAAGATCCAATTGCTGGCCCACAAATCGTCCATCAATATTTTGTTGTGAAATAAGAAAAAGACCGTTCTGACCGATACCCCAAAGAACACCCCCAGCTTCATCCGGAATCAAAATCCCCTCGAGGCTGTCAGAATCAGAATGCAGCAGCCTCATTAATGTGGTGTCTCTGGCCCATTGTGAATTCGCCTGATCCCACACTTCTACCCCATTATTATGGCCATAAATCGCGTAATCTCTAAATTGAATCAAGGCACTACTTTGTCCATAAGGTGTGTGCTGATCCATTAGGGTTGCCTCGGTAAAATCTTTATTCAGTTTTATATTGAATAGACCCTTGTATTCATGGTTCACACAAAGGGTATTTTCACCTGTCCAAACAAAAAATCGAGAAGTGACACTAAACCCCGGAATCTGCCTTAAAAACTCCCAATTTCCAGTTTGATTACTGATTAATCCTAACCCTTCATAGGTACCTAGGAGATGCAAGTCCGGTCGTTCAGGGACATCTTGAATAGTAAAAACACCTGTGTCTTTATTCAACCAATCAAACCGATTGTTTTGGTAACGAAAGACACCGGAATTGTGCCCACCTAGCAAAACATCGCCCTCTTGTTTTAAGGTCCAAACCTGACCTGAACTGCCTGGTATTAATTCGAATCGACTTTCAGGCCCCTCCACATACTTATACAAACCTTGATTCGTCCCTAAGAAAAGTTGGTCCGCTACTCGAGCGGCGGCATATACAACGCCGAGTTCTCCCAGTTCATCTCGGTACTCCCTAAAGGCCGATTGCTGAAACAATAAACTAATTCCGTTGTCTAATCCCAACCAAAGTACGCCCTGTTGATCCTCAAAAATATTCAACACAGTGTTGTTTAGAAGACCCTTAGATCGGTCAATTTTAGAAAGGATTCTTCCATCCTCATCTAAAACAATTACTCCCTTATTAATCGTCCCAAGAATCCATTCTCGTTTCTTGGTGTACAAAGCACTGTAGACCTTAACTCCTTTCAAATTCTCCTCATCAATGGGACGCCAGGAAGTGAGATCTTCATTCTCCCAAACAAAAAATTCTCCATCCTCATTAATCATTACGATCTCAGTCCCTACTACAGTAATTTGAACCACTACCTTATCGGAAATACCTTGCCCATCTGCAAATGGCCGGGTTTTACCTTCAAACAATTCTACAATACCCTTTTCCGCAATTTGAAAAAGTAGGCGGTCCTTAACTCGAAAAAGCCGGGCTCTTTCAGAGGGTGCTTCAACATAATGAATGGAGGCCGTTTCTGAATTGTAGAAATAAAGCCTTTTTAAGGATTGAAAGATGAAGTAATTTCCAAACTGGGTAATATTCCAGAATTCCTCGTCCTCGCCGAGTGCTTCATCCATTTGATTGACTATAGAGGTGAATTGAAGTCCTCCACTTTCTCCTACATCCCAGTAACCAAAATCACCGTAGCATCCCATATATATTCGGTTACCTACAGCATAGAGTGCACGTACCTCAGAATGGTTGGGTGAAGGGAATAATCTCCAATTCAGGCCATCATACTCTAACATACCCGCATTATTCGCTGTATAAATTTTGCCGTTTTCAGTCTGAGCGATGGCCCAGTTCTGATTTCGGGCTTGGTAGTCTGATGGACTAAAGTTTTTAATGGGGTAAGTGCCTTGCCCTAAGAGCAGGCTTTGAATAAAAACGAATAAGAAAAAGAGTCTGTACCTCATGCACATGGAAGAAAGCACCCGCCGTTAACTGAAAAGTAGAAGTGCTCGTTACTGAATTTCGGCGCTCAAACCAGCATCTAATAATGCTGAACAGCGAGGCTTCAAATCATCATACTCCCCCGTCTTCACAGTACACTTTCCGTTGTGATGAACGATGAGTGAGCACTGTTCCGCTTGTTCAGGGCTGTGGTCGCATACACGAATAAGGGTGGTGATTACATGCTCAAATGTGTTAACATCGTCATTGAACAGAATCAATTCGTTTTGCAAGCTTTCCTGCTCCTCCAAGAGGAGTTCTACCGAAACCTTTTCCTTAACAGCCATGCCGTTTGCTTTTCCCTAAAATACATATTTTGCTGCCACCCAATTGTCCCGGACTCGTTTTTTTTCGAGTCGACCGCCTGCTGCTACGCATTTCTCGCTGATCAAGGGCAGGTCTTCAGTATAGAAACCGCTGAGCAGAAGGGTTCCTCCCTCCTGGAGTGTATCGACATAGAGCGGAATATCCTGCAAAAGTATATTGCGATTAATATTGGCCAATACCCAGTTGAACTGAGCCGGCCATCGGTGCAGCATTTGCCCGTCTCCTTGGTGTACCTCGATATTTTCGCAGCCATTCTTTTCGGTGTTTTCCCGAGAATTCTCTTCGGACCAGGCATCAATATCAACGGCTTGTAGCTGTACGGCTCCCCTTTTTTCGGCCATAATGGCCAAGACACCGGTGCCACAACCCATATCGAGTACCGAACAGCCCTCTAACTCTGCTTCGAGTAAAAACTCCAACATCATATAGGTGGTCTGGTGATGGCCTGTCCCGAAGCTCATCTTAGGAGAAATGATCAGGTCGTACTCCACCTCCTTATAGGGATGAAAGTCTGCCCGAACCCGGCAACGGTCACCGACCTCAATCGGGTCGAATTGCTTCTCCCACTCCGCATTCCAGTTGATATCGGGTAACTCTTCTTTGCGGTAAGAAAGACTCACGCCTTCCATCTGACGAATACGCAACTCACTCCACCAGTTTTCTGGCAATTCTTTGGGCTGCACATACGCGCTTAATCCGGCTGGGGTTTCTTCAAAACTATCGAAACCGACTTCGACCAATTCGGCCAACAGCATATCCCGAAAGCCATCAAGCGGCTCTAAATCAAAATGAAAAACCCAATAGGGCTGAGAAGTTGTCATTTAACCTGCAGCTGCAATAATGGCGACGAAGTCATCTGCTTTTAGAGAAGCGCCTCCGATTAACCCTCCATCGACGTCGGGTTGCGAGAAGATTTCTTCCGCATTCGCCGGCTTTACACTTCCGCCATAGAGAATACGAACGGCATCCGCAACTTCAGCACCTACCTCTTTGACCAACAACTGGCGAATAAAAGCATGCATCTCCTGCGCTTGTGCAGGACTGGCTGTTTCGCCTGTTCCAATAGCCCAAACAGGCTCATAAGCCAAAACCAGGGAATTCCAATGAGAAGCATCCAAATGGAAAAGGGCTTCGCGCAATTGTCGTTCTACGACTTCAAAATGAGTGCCACTTTTTCGCTCACCCAACTCTTCTCCAAAACAAAAGATCACTTGCAGGCCCTTGGCCAATGCCTGATCTACCTTCTCTTTGAGAAGTTCGTCGGATTCACCAAAATAAGATCGGCGCTCCGAGTGCCCTAGAATGACCGTACGAACGCCAACAGACAACAACATATCGGCTGATACTTCTCCGGTATAAGCGCCTGATTCGGCTTGGTGCATATTCTGCGCCGCAACACCAATCACAGAGTTTTGTAGCTGGCGAACGGCCGCAGGCAGGTTGAGAAATGGAGGTGCAACAATAATTTCGGCACTCGTATCTGGACGCTTGGCTGCAAGCTCTGTGAGCAGCGCTTCGCTTTGTTCCAGTGTTTTATTCATTTTCCAGTTTCCTGCAACCAGGGGTGTTCTCATAGTGGTTCTATTGTAAATTGAGGTTCTCTTTTAAATCGTCCAAGTCGTTGTGGTGCACTTTGTGGGTGATGGTTCCTCTATCGAGCACCATAACACCGGGATTGGCTCGGATCATTGTTTTTAAAGTGGTCTCGTCTGTGAAGTAAAAATCGAAGGCAAGTTTGTACATCTTCTTCATTTCTGCAGCGACTTCTTTACTGGAAGCAGATAAACCAACCACTTTGTAGTCTTTTAAAAAGGCATGTCCTGTGAGATCAGAGAGATCTTCAAAGACATCGGCATCGGTTTTCATCAAATCGTAAGCGATTACAAAAATGACCTTCTCTTCACCCAAAAAGTAAGCCGCATAATCCGTCCCTTCCTTTTCTATGGAAAAATCGTGAATGGGAGGTGTGTAGCCTTCCTGGACTTGGGTCGTTTCGACGTCTCCCGTCCATTCCCCTCCCTCAACGGTGGGGAAGTCACCGGCGGTAACAACCACTTGTTCAGCGTCTCCTACTTTAAACTTCCAAGCGTATTCGTAAATGGGTTTGGGCGCATCCTCCGGCACCAGCATTCCAGCCAAAATATTATTACCCACCTTGTACGGACGAAAATCCTTCATCGGTAAATGATTGAGTACTCGATTGGCTATGAGCAAACAGGCGACAAAGGCCATACCCGTTAGGTACAAGCGAAATTTGAGGGTGGAATAAGGTTGAATGTATTTTCTTCCAATCACCATGATCACAATCAGGATCAGCATAATGACATCTTTGATAAAGGATTCCCAGGGCGTAAGCTTGATCGCATCTCCAAAGCATCCGCAATCGGTCACCTTACCGGTGTATGCAGAGTAAAAGGTCAGAACAGTAAAAAAAAGGATCATGCCCAACAGGCTAAAGACCGTGATCTTGGGCTTTAGACCGACGAGTAACATGACTCCCAATATGATTTCTATGGTGACCAGAAATAGGGCCAGCCCAAGGGAAACCGGCTCCAGAAAGGGTAAATTGAAAACGGCCTGACTGAAGTATTCCTCCAGTTTGAAGGAAAACCCAATCGGATCGTTGAGCTTAATGAGTCCACTGATAATAAATAGCAGACCCACTAGAATTCGGGAGGTAGTGACTAGTGGTTTCAATTTGTTGATTTTATATGGATTAACGCAAACAAGGCGTAGTTTATGATATCGGCGTAATTCGCGTCGATACCTTCGCTGACCAAAGTCTTGCCAGCGTTGTCTTCAATCTGCTTGACTCTCAGCAATTTTTGAAGGATCAAGTCGGTCAAAGAAGACACCCGCATGGATCGCCAAGCCTCACCGTAATCGTGGTTTTTCTTCAGCATCAACTGCCGGGTTTCTTCCGCCTTCTTATCGTAAAAGTCCAAGGCCGTCTGCGCGTCCAGGTCGGGTTCCTCGACCACCCCCAGCTCCATCTGAATGAGGGCCATGATGCAGTAGTTGACGATTCCGATGAATTCAGGTTCTTCCCCTTCATCGACCTTGCGCTCCTCGAGTTCTTGCAAACCTCGAATACGCTGCGCTTTGATGAAGATCTGATCGGTTAGGGAAGGTAGGCGAAGTATACGCCAGGCTGTGCCGTAGTCGCGGCTTTTTTTCATGAACAGTTCGCGGCACTTTTCAAAGACACCGTTGTACTGTTCTAAAGTCTGATTCATCACCTGTTGCTCTTCCCCCATAAGTTCCGCGAAAAATATGCACTTTTGCCAAGAATCCAAAGATAAAAAAACCACTCTAAGCCAGCCCCATTCATGCAAATAAACTGCCGAGGACAATTGGTCGATCTTTCTGAACCTCAAGTCATGGGGATATTGAATCGCACGCCGGACTCTTTTTATGCTTCCAGCCGCTCCAATGCCTTGAGCGAACTCTTGACACAAGCCGAAAAAATGGTAAAAGAAGGGGCTCTGTTTTTGGACATTGGTGGTTACAGTTCCAGGCCTGGTGCCGACCATGTTTCTGAAGAAGAAGAAATCCAACGCGTTATCCCCGCCATCAAAGCCCTTCGCAAAGCTTTTCCAAAGACCTTTTTATCAATCGACACCTTTCGATCCGCAGTCGCCGATGCCGCTGTGCAGACAGGGGTTGATGTAATCAACGATATCTCCGGCGGGCAGCAAGACCCCAGGATGTGGGAAGTGGTGCAAAAGCACCAAGTCCCCTACGTGGCCATGCATATGCGCGGCACCCCGCAAAACATGCAGCAACAGACCCAATACGACGATCTTTTCAAGGAGATTGCCTTTTATTTTTCGCAGCTCAAGGCCAAAGCAGCTTCTCTGGGGATTAATGATTTGATCCTGGATCCGGGCTTTGGTTTTGCCAAAACCAGGGAACAGAATTTCGAACTCCTCAACCAATTGGAACTTTTCAGGAGTTTAGGACTACCTATACTCATTGGCCTGAGTCGCAAATCAATGATTTACAAAACCTTAGAAACGACTGCCGAACACGCCTTAAACGGTACAACGGCTCTGCATACCGTGGCCTTACTCAAAGGCGCGTCCATTTTGCGAACCCACGATGTAGCGGAAGCCCGCGAATGCGTGCGCCTGGTGCAGGAACTGAGGCAATTTTCCTAATTTTACAAAAACCGCTTCCTTGGAGTACCTGAATTTCCTCGAATTTAAGATTACCGATTTCATCGACATACTCCTGGTCGCCCTCCTCCTCTATTACGTATACAAGCTCCTACGCGGTACCGTGGCCATCAATATTTTTATTGGGTTGGTTATTGTCTGGACCTTCTGGAACTTGACAAAATTATTGGGCATGAAGATGATCAGCAGTGTCGTTGGTGGCTTCATGCAAGTGGGTTTTATCGTTTTGGTGGTGGTTTTTCAGCAGGAAATCCGAAAGTTCCTCGTCATGATCGGTTCGGCTAACTTTCCGAACAAGCAGAACTTCAGCCGCTATTTCCGGTTCCTTCGGCAGCAAACCGAGATTCCGACCAAAACGGACGTCGACGCGGTGCTACGAGCCTGTGAAAAAATGAGCTCCAACAAGACGGGGGCCCTCATTGTCATGGAA
>CAZLGZ010000014.1:5454-25804 GCA_964558965.1 uncultured Flavobacteriaceae bacterium | reverse complement strand
GGTATACATTTCGGAATGGCACCCCATTGTGGATTACGGGAGACAGCACCAGTTTAATAAAATCAAGAAGTACCCCTGTGAATTGGATTCCGATAGAGCATGGGGCAACATTTTAGCATTTAGCGAGGAAGATCTTGCAAAAGAAGTATTTGAAAAACTAAATCAGTAAATGAAGACAAGGGACAATTTTGTTTCATTGGTCATCAGGGCTTATAACGAGGCGGATCATATTGGCAAATTAATGGACGGGATTGCCTGCCAAGACTTGGGCGATCTGGATGGATACGAGGTGATTTTGGTAGATTCTGGTTCTACGGATCAAACACGAGAAATTGCCGCGGCCAAAGGCGCCAAAGTGATTCACATTAAGAAATCCGATTTTTCTTTTGGTCGTGCCTTGAATTACGGATGTGAAGCCGCAGAAGGAGAGTTCTTGCTTTTTGCCTCTGCACACGTTTATCCCGTTTATCCGGATTGGATCAGTAAAATGGTAGCTCCCTTTAAGGAAGACGAGCGGATAGGCCTTGTTTACGGTCGTCAGGTTGGCAACGAGCAGACCCAGTTTTCTGAACAACAGATATTCAAAAAGTGGTTTCCTGAAGTCAGCGATTACGACCAGCACACTCCCTTTTGCAACAACGCCAATTGTGCTATTCGAAAATCCCTTTGGCAAAACCTCCCCTATGACGAGAGTTTGTCCGGCCTTGAAGACATGGATTGGGCCAAAAAGGTGATGGATTCAGGAACCAAAATTGCTTATGAAGCCGAAGCCGATATCGTGCACGTTCACGAAGAGACGCCAAGTAAAATTATGAACCGTTATATGCGGGAGGCCATAGCGATGAAAAAGGTCCATCCTGACTTTACCTTTTCCCTCTGGACCTACTGGACTCTGTTGGTCCGCCACATCTTTTCGGATTCGATTGAGGCGATCAAGACTGGGGTCTTTTTTAAAGAGTTTGGCAATATCTGGATGTTTCGAAAGAATCAGTTCTGGGGCACCTATAAGGGTTATAGCCAGGACGGAAATATCTCGAAGGATTTAAAGAATCGTTTCTACTATCCCAACACCATTTTGTCGAAGGAGAGAAGATCGAATCAGGAACGCACCAAGATTGATTATGAGGCGCAAAATACATGACATTACGTTTGCAGTCTCGGAAGAAATGCCCAGTTGGCCGGGGACACCTGCTTTTGAAAAAGCATTTGACCTGAGAATGCCCGCTGATGTAGCGAACTCTTCTACTTTGAAAATAAACTCTCATATGGGAACCCATATCGACGCGCCTTTTCACTTCTGCGCTGAGGGTCAGACCATTGATGAGATTCCCTTGGAGCGATTTATGGGAGAGGTCAGCGTTCGGTCCATTTTGGGGAAGAATAGAATTTCAGCGGAAGATTTAGAAAAGCTTGTACTACCAGCTGATTGCAAGCGTTTGTTGTTGAAAACAGATAATGCCGAACTCTGGAAAACGGCTCATTCCTTTTACGAGGATTTTGTCGCACTGGAGGAATCAGCTGCTGAATGGCTGGTTCATCGCGGTTTTGAAATGATTGGAATTGATTACCTCTCGATTCAAAAGTATTCAGATGGGCCGGAAGTTCATCAGATATTGCTGGAGTCCGAGGTGCTTATTTTAGAAAGTCTAAATCTGGCTGAAGTGGACGAGGACGATTACGAGATTATCTGTTTTCCTTTGAAAATAAAAGGGGCGGAAGCAGCCCCGGCAAGAATTGTATTAATTGAAAAATGAAATAATGGATTTAAAAATTGCTGCCCTAGTTCCTATGAGGCACTCCAGTGAACGAGTACCCGGAAAAAACTACAGGGATTTTGCAGGCAAGCCGCTCTTCTATTGGATCATCAACAGCCTCTTAGAAAGTGAGGTTTTTGATAGTGTTGTCATCGATACCGATAGTGAAACCATCATAGAACACAGTCGAGAATTCTTCGGCGATAAAGTTCGTCTCTTAGAGCGACCAGAACATCTTCGCGCTGGTGAAATTCCAATGAATGATGTTCTGTTGAATATCATTGACCAAGTGGATTGCGATTTTTTCTTTCAGACTCACAGCACCAATCCGCTTTTAAAAAGCTCAACGATAAAAGAAGCGGTAGAAACCTTCAAAAGTAACTACCCCCTTTACGATTCTCTTTTTTCGGTGACCCGTTTGCAAACGCGCCTATGGGATCCACTTTCAAGACCGATTAACCACAACCAGAATATCCTTCTGAGAACACAGGATTTACCTCCTATTTACGAAGAGAATTCCTGTGCCTACATCTTTAACAGAAGCATACTGGAACAAAAGCACAACCGCATAGGTAACCGACCTTTTATGTTCGAAATAGAAGAACTGGAAGCCCAGGATATTGATGTAGAACTCAATTTTAAGGTGGCGGAATTACTATTTAAAGAGCAATCAAAATGAGGTGGCTTCTAATCAAGATTAAGGACGATGTAGACACCTTCTTCTACACCTTGAGAAGCGGGATTAATCGCTTGACCGGTGTAAAACAGCAAGCGGTCTTTGTTTACCAGATGGGTAAGGTGGCTTCTTCTTCTATCTACGCTAGTCTCCGGAAATTACCTCAATTCAAGGTTTACCAAGTGCACCGGATGAATGCAGAGAATGTGGACGCTTACTTTAAAGAGCAAAGTCAATTAAAAGGGAGCCGTTCTTATTCACCGGATAAGAAGTGGTTGAGGTGGTACAAAAAGTACTTTGTTGATTCCGATGAACCGATCAAAATCATTTCGCTTGTCAGGGAACCCATTGAAAGGAATTTTTCAGCCTTCTTCCAGAACCTCGAAAACTTCTGTGATCCCAACGACAAGGCAGCAACCGAAGGGTTAATTGGTCGTTTTATTTCGGACTACAATCACAAGGTTCCCTTGGAATGGTTTGATGTAGAGATGAAGACGACTACCGGCATTGATGTGTATTCTAAAGAATTTATGCATGAGGAAGGCTATCAAATCTACAAGGAAGGTCGTTACGAGCTCTTGGTATTACGAGTTGATTTAGATGATCAGACCAAGGAGGAACTCGTTGCCCGTTTTATGGGCTTGGACTCCTTTAAGTTGACCATGAAGAATATCGGATCCAAAAAATCGTATTCGGCACAGTATAAGGATTTCAAGAACGCAATCTCCTTGGATATGGACTACGTCAGTAAGATGTTGGATTCCAAGTATGCGCAACACTTTTTTAGCCCAAACGAACTTAAACAGGCAAGAAGCAAATGGATAAAGTAAGAATTATGGTGACCTGTCCACCGATGTTGAGAATGATAGATCAGGTGAGGCATTTGTATGAAGAAAAGGATGTAGAACTAGTAACTCCTGAGGTGGTTCAGACCCTAAGTGAAGAGGAGTTGAAAGAGCTGCTACCCGAAATGGACGGTTGGATTATCGGGGATGACCCAGCAACCCGCGCTGTTTTTGAGGCCGGTAAAAAGGGACGTCTTAAGGCTGCTGTAAAATGGGGGGTAGGTGTTGATAATGTTGATTTTAAAGCTTGCGAAGACCTGGGTATTCCGATAACCAATACCCCAAACAGCTTTGGAGGCGAAGTGGCCGACCTTGCAGTCGGCTATTTGATTGGTCTCGCGCGTAGTTCTTATCAAATTCACGAGGCGATCAAGCAAGGGGGGTGGATTAAGCCATCTGGACAAAGTATAGCAGGTAAAACAGCAGCGGTTGTAGGCCTTGGAGATATCGGGCGGAACGTGGTGAAGCGCTTAAGAGGTTTTGACCTGAATCTCTTGGGGTATGATCCCTATGCGGACCCCAGTGCCGTTCCTGATGTAACCGTAAAGCCTTTTCCTGAAGGGCTGGAAGAAGCCGACTTTGTTGTTTTGACCTGTGCCTTAACCGATTCTTCTCGTCATATGATCAACAAAGACAGTTTGGCGAAAATGAAGAAGGGAGTAAAAATTATTAATGTAGCCCGAGGAGGCCTGATTAAAGAATCAGACCTGTTGGATAGTATGAACAGCGGTCATGTTGCCGCAGCGGCTTTGGATGTGTTTGAGCACGAACCTGTCGCCGCAGATAACCCACTCCTTCAATTTGAGCAGAATATATTTGGATCCCATAATGGTTCAAACACCAAGGAAGCGGTTAAGCGAGTTAGCGAAAAGGCCACGGGGTATATCTTTAATTACTTGAATATTGACTAAGACATCCAAAAGCATTCTGATTACCGGTTGTGCGGGCCGCATTGGCCAGTCCCTGGTGGAGACCTTTAAGAAGGAGGGTTACTTTGTCATTGGCTTGGACCTGAAAGACTCTTCAATAAAGGAGCTGGATGTTTTTGTCAAAACGGATCTTAAACGGTATGCAGAGGAGGAGGGCTACCGAGCTAGAATTGAAGAGGAATTAAGGCCTCACACCCAATCCCTGCATGTATTAATAAACAATGCTGCGGTTCAGAGACTCGGGAGCTTTCCTAGCTTTCCATTGAAGGACTGGAACGAGACCCTGAGTGTCAACCTCACCGCCTGTATGCTTCTGAGTCAATTTTGTTTTCCTTTTTTGGAACAGTCTAAAGGCTCTATTATCAATATTGGCAGTATCCATCAAAATTTGACGAAGAAGAATTTTGTAGCCTATGCGACATCAAAAAGTGCGCTGGTTGGTTTTACAAAGGCTTTGTCGCTGGACATTGGCGACCGGGTTCGGGTCAATGCTATCAGTCCCGCAGCGATAGATACGCCGATGCTTCGTGCAGGTTTTGACAACGATGAAAGCAAGATTGATGAACTTCGAGGCCTGCATCCAACCGGTGATATTGGAGGCCCTGACGAAGTAGCGCGTTTAGCCGTATTTATATCGAGTTCGGAGTCCCTTTTTCTCAATGGTTCCAATATTACCCTAGATGGAGGGATAAGCAATGTTCTGAATGATCTTTAAGAGTTCTAGTAACCTCGGGAAGAAAGATGTTTAAAGGAGGATGAGTAAAAACATTACCCTGATCGGGATCAATTATTACCCAGAAGACACGGCAATTGGTCTTTATTCCACCCAGATGATGGAACACCTTGCAAAGAAAGGGCACAACATCACGGTGGTTACTGGATTTCCCTATTACCCGCGATGGGAAATCAATAAAGAATACCGAGAAAAGAAGGCCTATATCACCGAAATGCACAATGGAGTTCGCATACTTCGTTACAAACAGTATGTGCCTAAAGAACCTTCCTTTTTAAAACGGATTTTTCACTTACTCAGCTTTACAATCGGTAATCTTCCCAATCTTTTTCGGTTGGGGAAACAAGACCTGGTCATTACCATAGTTCCTGTGACTTTTTCGATTTTTCTGGGCTGGTTGCTCAAGTTGCGCTACAGCGCAAAGCTCTGTATTCACATACAGGATTTTGAGTTTGATGCGGCCTTCCGGTCGGATTTGATCTCGACTAAATCGGTGTTTGGTAAGTTGGTTAAGGGCTCTGTTTTTGGCTTAGAGCGCTTTTTGCTAAAAAGAGCCCATATGGTCAGCAGCATTAGTTATTCCATGCTGAAGAAGCTGCAGGATAAAACGAAAATAGAAGGGTATTTTTTACCTAACTGGATTGATGCAGACTTTGTCAATCCAGAGAAAACAAGTCAACACCCGCTACTGAATAAGGAGAAATTCAATATCCTGTATTCCGGGAATATTGGAGATAAGCAAAACTGGGATTTGTTTGTAGAATACGCTCAATCCTTAAAGTCAATAGACGATGTTGCCATAACAGTAGTGGGGCATGGGTCTAAAAGAAGCTGGCTTGAAGGAGCACTTGAAGGATTGCCCAATGTGCGTTTGTACGAGCCCATTCCCTATGAAGACTTGCCCTCTCTCTTGTGCAGTGCGGATCTTCATATTCTTTTTCAAAAGGAAGGAATGGCCGATGTAGTTATGCCTTCCAAATTGTTGGGGATGATGGCCAGCGGGGTGCCTTCTTTGGTTACCGGAAAAGAGGACTCTGAAGTAGAAAAGGCTTTCTCCATTTCGAATGGCGGCTACTTCTTTGCTCAAAATGACCTGTCAGAAATACTCGAAAAAACGGATAGAATTCGAACCGAGGGACAGCTTAAAAAAGAACTGGGTCAAAACGCAAGAAGCTATGTCGTAGAGCATTTTTCGAGCGAAAAAGTACTCGATAATTTTACACAACGATTAGAGAAAGAGCTCAATAACAGTTGATTCTGCTTGCGTAAGTTGGCTTATTTCTGGTTCTCCGCTCAGAATGCTCAATTCATCAGGATTTCACTTAATTTAGCAAAAGCAATTACCCCTAAGAAAACGGATCTCAACGAACGACTATTCGAATCAAGCTATGTTTTCAAAGCCAGTAGGCCTCTATAATCTTATTCTGCCTTTCACCTTGTTGCTTGACTTGTTGATCGTCAATTTGTTGGCTTATTATTTGCCCATCAACATCAAGGAACCCATCTTGTTTCACAGCTATATCACCTTTGGTTGGTTGATGATTTCGAGCCAAACCGGGTTTTACAAAATCTACCGTTATTCCAAGGTTACTTACCTGGCGCGTCTGGTTTTTATTCAGTTCGTTTTCTTCTTTTTAATCCTGTACGCCTTTATAGGGTTCTTTAAACAGCCGGGAATAAGTCGTTTGAATCTCGGACTCTATTTTCTGTTGGTCTCGAGCTCTATTTCGCTCCTGAAGTTCTTGAACTACTACCTCTTGATGAAGTACCGCAGCCGTATTAAAAGCGGTATCCGTACGGTGGTCGTTATAGGGGATAACAAAAAGATTGATCAACTAATAGAGGTGTTGGACAGGCGCACCGATTACGGTTATCGCTTTCGTAAAAAGTTCAATCCCTCCTCGCCCACTTTTTCCGTTGAGAACTGTGTCGAGTATATAGGGAAAGAAAAAATAGACGAGCTCTACTGCTCTGTGGATGAGCTGAGCGACGGTCAGTTGGAAGAGTTTATTCAGTTTGCAGATAACAACCTGGTCACGCTCAAGTTCATTCCGGACAACAAGAATATTTTTGCGAAGAAGCTAAAATTCGAGTACCTCGATTACATCCCCGTCCTTTCGCTGCGTGATATTCCGCTTCACAGTCCGATTAACGCCTTTTTAAAGCGCTCTTTCGACATTGTCTTTGCACTCTTGGTAATCGTCCTTCTGCTCTCTTGGTTAACGCCGCTATTGGCCTTGATTATCACCTTGGAATCCAAAGGCCCTGTTTTTTTCAGACAAAAACGCAATGGGGTGGATAACCAGGAATTCTTCTGTTATAAATTTAGATCGATGACTCCGAACAAAAATGCGGATGAGAGTTCGGCGACTAAAAATGACATGAGGGTGACGCGAATAGGCCGCATTATTCGACGAACCAGTATTGATGAATTACCGCAGTTTTACAATGTGCTTTTTGGAACCATGTCTGTTGTCGGTCCTCGTCCGCACATGGTGAAGCACACCTCGGAGTTTGCCGATCGGATAGACAAGTTCATGGTACGTCATTTTGTGAAACCGGGCATTACGGGTCTAGCTCAAGTAAGAGGGTACCGCGGCGAAATCGAAACGGACTCCGACATTCAAAACAGGATTAAGTTTGACATTTTCTACATAGAGAACTGGTCCTTGTTCTTGGATTTGCGTATCGTCGCCCAAACGGCGCTCAACATATTTAAAACGGAAGAAAAGGCGTATTAGGCTGAGAGCTGACAATTTAATTGCTGTGATCCCGTTTAAAAGGCAATCAACATAATCACAAGTCAGAATTTACTTACATGAAAAGAGTTTTAATTACCGGAGCAGCAGGTTTTCTAGGATCCCATTTATGTGACCGTTTTATCCAGGAAGGATGCCATGTAATCGCTATGGATAACTTGATTACGGGTGACTTAAAGAATATTGAACATCTCTTCCACCTGAAGAACTTCGAGTTTTACAACCACGATGTAACCACTTTTGTTCACATACCAGGTGATTTGGACTATATACTTCACTTTGCTTCGCCAGCGAGTCCGATTGACTACCTAAAAATCCCAATTCAAACCTTGAAGGTAGGGGCTTTGGGTACGCACAACTTGTTGGGACTGGCCAAAGAGAAGAAAGCGCGATTCATGATTGCCTCTACTTCAGAGATCTATGGGGATCCCTTGGTTCACCCGCAGACTGAAGAGTACTACGGAAATGTGAACACCATCGGACCTCGAGGGGTATACGATGAGGCCAAGCGTTTTCAGGAGTCAATTACTATGGCGTACCACCGCTTTCATGGGCTAGACACCCGCATTGTTCGTATTTTCAATACGTACGGGCCTCGTATGCGACTCAATGACGGACGGGTTATCCCGGCCTTTATGGGTCAAGCCTTAAGAGGAGAAGACTTAACCGTCTTTGGGGATGGATCTCAGACCCGTTCTTTCTGTTTTGTCGAAGACGAAATCGAAGGAATCTACCGCTTGTTGATGAGTGATTACACCATGCCAATGAATATTGGGAATCCGCACGAGATTACCATTAAGGATTTCGCTGAAGAAATCATCAAGTTGACTGGTACAGATCAAAAAATTATTTACAAGCCTTTACCGAAAGACGATCCAATGCAACGCCAGCCGGATATTTCGAAGGCCAAAGAAATACTGGGGTGGGAACCCAAAGTGGGACGAGCAGAAGGAATGAAAAAAACCTTTGATTACTTCAAGAGTCTCACCCAAGACGAGCTCACCAAAACAGAGCACAGGGACTTCGCCCAACACAACAGAATGTAAAAGTAAATCCGGTCAGAAATGGTCGGATTCTTTTATTTTTGGCACTTCGTAACGGCCCAGTGCCAAGATGAATGCCATGAACGTACTTATAGTCGGTTCCGGAGGAAGAGAACACGCCCTCGCCTGGAAGATCAAACAAAGCCCTTTGTGTAACGACCTGTTCGTCGCGCCCGGAAATGCGGGAACGGCGCAACTGGCTACCAATCTCCCCATAGGAGTCTCAGATTTTGAGGCCCTGGCTGCGGCTTGTATGGAGCAGAAAATCGATCTTTTATTGGTCGGTCCAGAGGTCCCCTTGGTCGAGGGAATCCAGGATTATTTTGCTTCCCGCGAAGAACTACAAGGTGTTCAGGTAGTTGGTCCCTCAGCGAAAGGGGCTCAACTCGAAGGGAGCAAGGATTTCGCCAAGGCTTTTATGGGCCGCCACGGAATTCCTACTGCCCGCTACCAAACCTTTGCCACAGGACAATTGCAAGAGGCTTATGCCTTCTTAGAGACGCTCTCAGCACCTTACGTGCTCAAAGCCGACGGACTAGCCGCCGGAAAGGGCGTTCTGATCCTGAGTGACCTCCAAGAGGCAAAGGACGCCTTGGAAGACACCCTGGAGAAGAACAAATTTGGGGAAGCCGGAAGCCGGGTCGTGATCGAAGAGTTTTTGGATGGTATAGAGGCGAGTTGTTTTGTACTGACCAACGGCCGGCAGTATCGATTGCTGCCCTTTGCAAAGGACTATAAGCGCATTGGGGAAGGCGATACCGGATTGAATACCGGAGGAATGGGAGCAGTTTCTCCCGTTCCATTTTTGGACGAAAGCTTGCGTCAAAAAATTGTAGACCGCATCGTGGAGCCGACCGTCAAAGGGATAGCGGCCGAAGAAATGGTCTACGAAGGCTTTGTCTTTATCGGTTTGATGATTTGTGATGGAGATCCTTTCGTAATCGAATACAATGTGCGAATGGGAGATCCGGAGACCGAGGTGGTTATGCCACGCTTGGCTTCCGACCTGTTGTCCCTATTGGCTTCTTTACCCAACGAAATCACGGAAGAGGTGGATATTGACCCGCGCTTTGCAACCACAGTGATGGCGGTGTCGGGCGGATATCCCGAAAAATACGAAAAGGGGAAGGTGATCCATGGTCTTCCAGATGTTGCAGAAAACAAGACCCTGTTTCATGCGGGTACCGCTCAACAAGGTGCCGATGTGGTGACCAGTGGAGGTCGCGTTTTGGCGACAACGGAGCGCGGAACTACCATGGAAGAGGCCTTGGCCAAAAGCTACGAGAGCATTAAGCAAATCCAGTTTGAAGGCATGTACTATCGAACCGATATCGGATTCGATTTATAAATAAAACAAAAGGGGTAAGGGAGACTAGAGGAAAGAGTGTGAGCTGATGCTCTTGTCTTCTTCTCCGTTGGCGTTGAAAATATTCAATTGGAACATCCAGTAGCACATGGCCAAGAACCCAATAATCATGAACAACCAGTTCACTGTATTGGCCGACCACCAGCTCTCCATAAAACGAAAAGTATCGTAAGGGAGGAAAAGTACGTTAACAAATAAGTCCTCGATAGCGTGAAAGAAGTCAGACATCCCAATTAAATTTGTGCAAATTTAGTAAAACAACAGGATGATATCCAGCTTTTTTAACAAAACAAAACCCATCAACTACGCGGTTTTACTCTCTTTCCTGTTTGTATTCTACTGGGTTTCCTTTTTTGTTTTACCTCAATCCCTTGAAAACGAGCCTTCTTGGTGGATCAGGGGTTTGGCGTCGGCCCCCTTAATTTTGACGGTTATCGGCGTTAGTTTTATCGTTCGACGCAGCAAGGTGACGGAATACAATTCCCTTCCCATGCTGTTTTACGTGGTGATTGCTTGCTCCTTCGCGGTGTTTTTTGATGACTCCCATTTGGTCATTGCCAATTTCTTTGTTTTGCTTTCGGCTTATAAACTTATTTACCTCAATCCAGAGAAGAAACCGTCTCTCGATTTTTACAATGCGAGTTTGATGGTGGCTGTCGGGGCGCTCTTTGATCCGATGAGTATTGTTTTTCTGCTGGCCGTGGGGATGGGCGTTTATATGAATGATAAGGGTGCATTGAAGGATTGGTTGGCCCTACTTGCCGCTTTGCTTACAGCCTTCATGTTGCTCGGAAGTTGGTCCGCTATCCAGGGCGAAGGAATTTGGGTTGGGTTTACCCTGTGGAAAGAGGTGTCAATTTTTGATTTTTCGACTTTTGACTGGAGGGTTCATGGCTGGTTCTTGGGTTTTCTGGTTTTCTTTGTTTTGCTGGCTTTTTTCTTCAACATTCGTCAAGGACACCAGGTGGTCGGGAAAATCATCCCCCTTCGCTTGATCTCGGTTTATCTGTTTTTGGCGGTAGTCCTTTTTGTTTTAAGAGGGGTTGAACGTCCAGCTACCTTGATGTACGCTTACTTTCCGGCTTGTATTTTAGCCGCATTCTATACCGAAAACATTCAGAAGGTATTGTGGAAACAAATTTTCCTAGTTCTGGCTCTTCTTATCCCATTCATTACGCTTATCTTGGCCCTGTTATAGCCGATTGATATGTTTGCCGAAAGCGCATTTAAGACTTTTGAACAGGTGGTGATTGATTACCACAAGACGGATTCCGTCGACGCGGAAATGCCGAATCCATACGAAAGTGGTAGCATTGAATTTCTTCTCTACAAGAAATGTTGGATTGACTCGGTTCAGTGGCATTTTGAAGACTTAATCCGCGACCCCGGGATAGATCCTGCAGGAGCCTTGGTTCTGAAGCGCAAGATTGACGCGAGTAACCAGCACAGAACGGATCTGGTCGAGTACCTGGACGCGTATTTTCTAGATAAATACCAATCGGTTTCTGCCGTGGAAGGCGCAACGATAAATACGGAAAGCCCGGCCTGGGCTTTGGATCGTCTTTCGATTTTGGCATTAAAAATTTACCACATGGACGAAGAAGCGTCCCGGGAAGAGGCCGATGCGGCACACCGGGAAGCCTGCGCCCAAAAACTGGCTGTTTTACAGGAACAAAGAACGGACCTGATTACAGCCATTGATCAGTTGTTGTCTGATATCGCTGCGGGGCGAAAGTACATGAAGGTGTACAAGCAGATGAAAATGTACAACGACGATGAACTAAACCCAGTACTGCGTGAGAATAAACGCAAAGAAAACAGCTAAAACGCCCCAGCGCCTTCTGGTGATTCGAACTTCCGCCTTGGGAGATATCGCCATGGTCTATCCGGTCTTAAAGGCCTTGACCAGCCAGTATCCTGATGTGGAATTGCATTTTTTGTGTCCCCAACGCTGGCAACCGATATTTTCGGATATAGAACAGCTGCACTTCATTGATTTTAATAAAAAGAAACATGGAGATTGGAAAGGCTTACTCTTCTTGACTTTTCGCCTGCGTTGGAAAGGATTCCAAGGGGTCATTGACCTCCACCATGTACTTCGCTCAGACTACATTAACCGGGGCTTGCAGCTCATGGGGTTAAAAGGGTATACCCTGGATAAAGGCCGAAAAGAAAAAGCGGCCCTAACCCGAGCAGAGAACAAGGTGATGGAGCCTTTAAAGACCATGCACCAGCGCTATGCTGATGTTTTTGTTCGCGCAGGTTTTGACTTTGAATTGAATGGGCAAGCTCGAGCGCCTAAACGCGACGTTACTGAAACCATACAAGAACAAATTGGCCAAGACGACCTCCCTTGGGTGGGTTTTGCACCTTTTGCAGCTCACGACGGTAAGAGATACCCTATTGAGATGAGCCGTCAACTCGTCGAACGCCTGGACAAGAACGGTAAATGCAAAGTACTGCTTTTTGGGGGTGGAATGGAGGAGGCCGAAATCCTGAAAGAATGGGAAGGCGTCTCTCAGGGCCGTGTCATCAATTTAGCAGAATGTTTGAGCTTTGCTGACGAACTCGCCGTGATATCTCAACTAAAGTTGATGATTTCTATGGACAGTGGGAACGGACACCTTGCGGCTAATTTTGGTGTTCCGGTCTTAACACTTTGGGGAGTTACGCACCCCTTTTTGGGTTATGCTCCATTTGGTCAAACGGAGGACTACCAGCTTCTTGTGGATCGAAAAGAATACCCCTTGATTCCCACCTCGGTATACGGTAAAAAAGTGCCTGAGGGATACGAGGAAGCCATGTCGACCATTACAGTCGAAAAAGCCTTTAGAAAGGTCCTAAAATTACTCCGAGACCAGGGCGATCTGAAGGATTAGGCTACGGTTCCCTGACAACTACTTCCCGCTCCGGCGGTACAACCATAACAATGCTGTGAAATGATGATGTTTCGGTCTTGTAGCAAGTCTTCGTTGTAGTCCTTGATGTGCTTAACCTTGCTGGCCACTTTAAGTCCTAACATTTGGTTGAAATCACAATCGTATAACCAGCCGTCCCAACTCACCGATAGGGTGTTGGTGCACATCACCTGAGAAACAGCAGCCGGGTTGTAGGCGTCAACCAGTGCGGTCATATAATCCTCGTAGTTTTCGGAAGCAATGAGGTAATCCAAAAAACGGGCAATTGGCAAATTGGTGATAGCGAAAAGCGAGTGAAATTCAATGTCAAAATCCTCTAGTAAAGCTGCTTTAAAGTCGCGTTCGAGGGCAGCTTGATCTCCGGGTAAATAGGCACCAGAAGGGTTGTAAACCAAATCGAGACGCAATGGACTATCGGGCTTGCCATAACCCACTGCGTTGAGGTCTTTTAGGGCTTGGATGGACTTGTCAAAAACACCATCTCCTCTTTGCTTGTCTGTCTTCCCGCGGGTATAGTGAGGCATGGACGAGACCACGTGCACATTGTGTTTTTTAAAGAATTCAGGAAGGTCATGATACTTCTTGTTGGCGCGAATAATGGTCAGGTTGGAGCGAACGATGAAGTCTTTGATTCCCGCCTTGGCCGCCTCTTCCACAAACCAACGAAAATCAGGGTTCATTTCGGGGGCACCTCCCGTGAGATCCAAGGTATGGGCACCGGTATTCCGAATGACCTCCAGACAGAGCTCCATGGTGTCCCGGGTCATGATTTCTTTGCGGTCAGGACCAGCATCGACATGGCAGTGCTCGCACACCTGGTTGCACATATAGCCTACATTGATCTGCAGGATTTCCAGCTTGCGCGGACGCAATGGAAAATGCCCTATTTCGGCAATCTTGTCTTTAAAATAGGGGAGTTCTCCTTCTTCAAAAATTCCTCCATTGAGGATGTCCAGTTGTTTGTTTGCCTGAGCCAGTTCGTCGGCTCGGGCCTTTAACGACTTCGTCGCCATAAAGTATCTTCTTTTTCATTCGAGCTTTCAGAATTTACATCGAAAGCTTGTTGTATTTATTCATCATTTGCACGCCATGAACCAGGGTCGCGCCACTTTCTATAGCAGCTCCTGCATGAACGGCTTCCATCATTTCTTCCTTGGTGATGCCGCGTTGCAGTCCGTCTTTGGTATAAGCATCAATGCAATAAGGGCACTTGACCACGTGGGCCACCGCCAGGGCGATTAAGGACTTTTCACGGGCGCTTAAGGCGCCTTCTTCAAACACCTTTCCGTAGTAATCGAAGAACTTCTCTCCGAGCTCTTCACTCCATTCTGTAATCTTTCCGAATTTCCTAAGATCTGCCGGATCGTAATATGGTGCTGCCATTCTTTTTTGATTTAAGCTTAAACCTACAACAAATCGCGCTGCTTTTTGAGTCGAGAAAAAAGAAATGCATTACACCAAAGGGACGAAAAAAGTTCCTTTTTCGACTTACCTTTAAGATCTCGGTCGATTGGAAGAAGAAATTATGGCGAAAAAGAAGAAAAACGAGAAGGGTTTGGTCTTGTCCGGAGGAGGGATACGAGGGATGGCTCATATTGGTTTGATCAAGGCATTACGAGAACGAGGATGGGAAGCAGACCGGGTAGCGGGAACCAGTATTGGAGCCTTGGTCGGTGCTTTTTACGCGAACAGCAACACGGTGGAGGACATGCTGTCCTTCTTCAAGGAAACGCCTTTGTTTCAGTATAATTTTTTTACCATAAACAAGGCTGGATTTATTGATACCGAACGGTATTATAAACTCCTAAAGGCCTATTTTCCAGAAGATACCTTTGCCTCTTTGGACCTGCCGCTTCATGTGGTTGCCACGGATTTACTTCAGGGAGAAGAGATCTGTTTCTCGGAAGGAGAACTCATTCGGGCCCTACTCGCTTCGGCAGCCCTGACCCCGGTTTTCTCTCCGGTTAAAGTGGGTAAGCTGCTCTGCGCAGATGGAGGAATCATGAACAATTTCCCGAAGGAGTATTTGGATGAGCACTGTTCTACCATTGTTGGAAGCAATGTGACGATTGCGGGAGAGATGCATAAAAAAGATTTGAAGAATCCCTTTCAGATTACCGCCCGAGTAACCAGCCTGATGATTTATACGAGTAGCAAGAAGAAACTCGGACAATGCCAATGGGCCGTCGAACCCAAGGAACTCGAGAGTATAGGGGTACTCGATAAAAGCTCCATCGAGAAAGCCTTTACCATTGGCTATGATCATGCCTCCCGCGAACTGGATCGTTTGGGCAGTGAATCGCCCTTACTCTTAAGCGTTTAGACTAGACGTCGTCGTAATCGAGGGTGATTTTAGACGAGCCGGCGTGGGCTTGGCAGGTTAGAATAAGACCTTCGGCCACTTCCCCGTCGGTCAGGATTTGATTTTTGACCATTTCGGCTTTTCCTTCGGTGACCTTGGCAATACAAGAGCTGCAAATACCCCCTTGACAGGAATAGGGTGCGTCGATATTTTCGGCCAATACGGCATCGAGGACCAAGTGTTTGGCATCCGCCGTAAATTCATGGGTTTCTCCATCGAGAACCACTGCGTATTGAATCTTTCCGTCTGCTACCTCCACTTGATCACCGGCTTCGTCCGAGGAGGAAGAAGTAAAGAGTTCAAAGTGAATCTGGTCTTCGCCAAAACCACTGTCATTCAGGGTTTGTCTGCTCAATTCAATCAGAGACTCCGGGCCACAGAGGTAGGCGGCACCTATTGTCTCGCCGCTGTGTTGATTGAGTACCCAGCGCAAAAACCCATTGTCAATACGCCCGAATCGGCTTCCTTCAACGGCTTCCTGGCTATACATGGAGTGTAAGGTAAAGTGATCAGGGTATTGCTGCTTGAGTTCTGCAAGTGTTTCCGCGAACATGGTGTCTTCCGCGGTTTTATTTCCGAAAACTAGAATAACGGGAGTTCCGCTAGCCAAGGCTGTTTTGGCAATGCTGAGGATCGGAGTAATTCCGCTACCGGCCGCAATGGCCAATACACTGTCTTTTGCCCCTTCTTTTTTGAACAAGAATCGTCCTTCGGGTTCCGCTACTTCTAACTGATCGCCCACCTGGAGTTGTTGATTGACAAAAGTTGAAAATACACCCTGGGGAACTTCTTTGACTCCAACGGATAAAACACCGTCCTCCGGACTCGAACAAATCGAGTACGCTCTCCGGACGTCAGCCCCCTGAATATCAGCTTTGAGAGTAATATACTGACCGGCATAAAAATTAAAAACTCCCTGGAGTTCAGCAGGGATTTCAAACTGGAGTTGTACGGCCTTTGGAGTGAGTCGATCGATTGCTGCAATGCGCAGTCGGTGAAAAGTGGGCATAATTCAATTTTTCGCAAAATTACGACACCTTCTTGAATCCTAGAGCGTTTAAATTTTTTGAGGATCCCTGTAACAAAAACAGTTATTTTCACACTAACTCCTTTGGAAAAACCAATCTAATGCTAAGACGCTTTCTCAGTTTGCAATGGAAGTCCATGATCCGGTCTTCCTCATTTCGTACCGAAATTTGGTTCAAAATCCTTATGGTGTTCGGTGCCCTCTATTTCATTGCGGTATTCTTATCCTTGGGATTCGGTTCCTATTTTATCATTGAGAAACTGGACATGGGCGACCCCTTTCGGGTAGTCAACCGCTTTATGATCTACTACTTAGGATTTGACTTGGTCTTTCGGTATATGCTGCAGAAAATGCCGGTGACCAATATAAAACCGCTCCTGTATCTGCCGGTCAAGAAAAACCAGGTGGTACGTTTCTCGCTCTTTAAAACAGTTGTCTCCTTTTTCAACTGGTCTCATGCCTTTTTCTTTATTCCTTTTACCATCATTTTGATCACCAAGGACTACGACTTGGTGGGTGCTTTGGCCTGGCATTTGGGCATGATGGGCTTGATTTACAGCAACAATATGCTCAATGTTTTGGTCAATAACCGGGACTGGGCTTTTTACATCATGGCCAGTTTGTTTGCCGGAGCGGCCCTTGTGCAGTACTACCAAATTTTTGATATTACCGTTTATACCCAGACATTCTTTGATCTCTTGTACGATCAACCGGTCTGGGCGGCAGTACCCTGGGCAGTCCTGATTATCCTCTACCTGTCTTCCTTTTACTACTTCAAAAGCCGCATGTACCTCGACGGAGGATTGGCGGTCAAGCAAAAGGAGGCCAAGACCGAAAACCTGGATTGGCTCAACCGATTTGGGTATTTGGGTACATTCCTGAAGAACGACATCAAACTTATTCGTCGCAATAAGCGCTCGAAGACCTCAGTGATTACCAGTTTCTTCTTCTTGTTCTATGGACTCTTGTTTTTTACCGGAGCTGTAGAAATGTACGACAACGCCTTTTGGAAGATCTTTGCGGGCATCTTTGTGACCGGTGGCTTTTTGTTCACCTTTGGGCAGTATGTGCCCAGCTGGGACAGCAGCTATTATCCGCTCATGATGAGTCAAAACATCAAGTACCGGGATTATTTGAATTCCAAATGGTACCTGATCATCATTGCGACCCTGATCAGTACGGTACTCTCTACCTTCTATATCTATTTCGGTTGGGAAGCATACGCTGCGGTTCTCGCCGGTGCGATGTACAACCTGGGTATTAATTCTTATCTGGTCCTATTGGGAGGCGCCTATGTAAAGTCCCCGATCGATCTGACCTCCAATAAAAAGGCCTTTGGAGACAAACAGGCCTTCAACGCCAAAACCATGCTCTTGACCATTCCCAAGATGTTCTTGCCCATGCTGATTTATTGGGGAGGTTCCATGATCAATGAGCCCGCTGGGTACTTGGCTGTGGCCGCCGTAGGGGTGCTTGGGTTTGTCTTTAAGAACCCCACCTTCCGTTTGATCGAGCGGATTTACAAGAAAGAAAAATACAAGACCTTACTGGCCTATAAAGAAAATGCATAATTCAAAAAACGACGATGATAAAAGCCACTAACCTCAGTAAAACATACGGTCCGCACAAAGTGCTCAATTTGGACTTGCTCGAAATTCCCAAAGGGGAATCCTTCGGACTGGTCGGAAACAATGGCGCAGGAAAGACCACCTTTTTTAGCCTGTTACTCGATCTGGTACAGCCTACTACAGGGAATATTCTCAACAAAGACATTCAGGTTGACAAGAGTGAAGCCTGGAAGCCTCATACCGCAGCCTTTATCGATGAAAGCTTTTTGATCGGTTACCTGACTCCGGAAGAGTATTTTTACTTCATCGGGGAACTACGCGGTCGCTCAAAAGAGCAGGTGGATCGACACCTGGCCCAATACGAGGACTTTTTTCACGGAGAAATCTTAGGACAGAAGAAGTACCTGAGGGATCTTTCCAAGGGTAACCAAAAGAAGGCCGGAATTGTAGCTTCATTTATCGGAGATCCCGAGGTCATCATCTTGGATGAGCCCTTTGCTAACCTGGATCCTACGACTCAGATTCGCCTCAAAGGGATTATCAAAGAGCTCGCTTCCCGACAAGGAGTAACCGTCTTGGTTTCGAGCCATGACTTGAGCCATGTAACGGAAGTTTGTGAGCGTATTGTTGTGCTCGAAAAAGGGCAAATTGTCAAAGACATCCAAACCTCTCCGGCAACTTTACGCGAACTCGAGGCATTTTTCGGAAAGGTCGAAGAGTAAAACAGCTTGCCAATTCGCCGAGATTTTGCAGGCCGTCCAAATACTAATCCCTTAAAAAATTAGTTAAGTTTGGATACCCATGCATAAAAGGTGAAGAACACGAAAATCTACTTAGGGGCCCTGGTAATGCTTATTACCGCTTGTTCCACAAAGAAAAATGCCTTTGTGAACAGGAATTGGCATGCGGTAAACACCAAGTACAACGTCCTGTATAACGGTAATTTGGCCTTTGAAAAGGGGCGTGAAGAACTGCGCCAGAGCTACAAAGAAAATTACTGGGCCTTACTTCCTGTCGAACGTCTTCAGGTGACCGATGAGGTTCGCTTGGATTCGGAAGGCAACAACCCCAATTTTGAACGGGCAGAAGAAAAGGCCACCAAGGCGATCCAAAAGCACGCCATGGACATCGAGAACCGGGAACGAAACCCCCAAACCGATGAAGCCTTTTTGCTTTTAGGCAAGGCTCGCTATTTTGATCAGCGCTATGTGCCGGCTTTGGAGGCTTTCAACTACATCCTCTACAAACACGATCAGAGCAATCAGCACAATCAGGCCAAAATTTGGAGAGAAAAGACCAATATGCGTCTGGACAATCCTGAATTGGCCATCAAAAACCTCAAAAACTTAATCAAGTACGAGCGATTGAGTGATCAGGAGTTTTCTGATGCTCAGGCCGTCATCGCCCAATGCTTCATCAATATGAAGCAACCCGATTCGGCTATTCGACGTTTAAAGTACGCCCAGACCTATGTTCCCAACCGGGAAGAGCAAGGGCGGTACCTCTTCATCATTGGACAGCTTTACAACCAACTGGACAAAAAGGACAGCGCCAATTTTGCTTTTGACAAGATTATCGCACTCAAGCGCAAGACCCCTCGGGTGTATTGGATCAATGCCCACCTGAAAAAGATCAACAACATAGACGTCACGGATGAAAACAAGGAGTTTTTAAGAGAATACCTGACGGAATTGGAAGAGAACCGCGAGAACCGCCCCTTTTTGGACAAGGTTTTTCGCCAGAAAGCCATTTTCCACTTTAGAGCGGAGGAAGACAGTCTCGGTTTGGTGTATTACAACAAATCCCTGAGAAGAAATCAAGAAGACCGCGTACTAAACGCCTTGAATTACCTGGACTTGGCCGAGTACCACTTTGATGAAAGGGACTACCGAGGAGCAGGCGGATACTACGACAGCGTGCTTCAAAACATGAACGAGAAGCAACGGGATTACCGCTTTATCAAGAAAAAACGGGACAACCTGGTGGACGTCATCAAGTACGAAGACATTGTTCAGTATACCGACAGCGTTCTGAACGTGGTCGAAATGAATCCCGATCAGCGCAAGGACTACTTTCAGCAAACCATTGACGACCTGATTGCCAAGCGCAAGGCCGAAGAGGAAGCGGCCGAGAAACGCCGCAATACCGGCTTGGCCAATTTCTTAGAAACCAAAGGTGGAAAAGACAATAAAGGAAAGTTTTATTTCTACAACATCGCCAGTCTGGGATATGGAAAAACCGATTTCCAGGGACGCTGGGGGAACCGCCCCTTGGAAGACAATTGGCGTTGGAGTAATAAAATTGCGGTGAGCCGTGCCGATGACCTGACCCAGGTAGTCAATACTGCAGCCGACAGCACCGCCCAAGAAG
>CAZLGZ010000014.1:0-5444 GCA_964558965.1 uncultured Flavobacteriaceae bacterium | reverse complement strand
AAGATCCAAAACTTCAATTGGACTACTATTTGGATAAGGTTCCGACCCGTATTGGTCAAATCGATAGTATTCGGGTCGATCGCAACTTTGCCCTGTACCAATTGGGCTTGATTTACAAAGAAAAATTCAAGGACGATGAATTGGCTGCCGAGCGTTTGGAGCGTGTTTTGGCTCAAAACCCCGAAGAAAGACTCATTCTGCCGTCCAAGTACAACCTTTACAAGATCTACCAGTCTGCCTACCCGTATCGAGCGGAAGAAGTCAAGGAAGACATCGTGACCAACCACCGAAGTAGTCGGTATGCCGAAATTTTACTCAATCCCGATGCCGTTTTGGCCGGTGACACCGAGAGTCCCGATGCCCTTTACGACGGTCTGTATAAAAAGTATGAAGAGCAGCAGTACTTGGAGGTCATAACCCAGAGTCAACAATACATCGAGCGCTTCACCGGGGACCAAATCGTACCCAAGTTCGAAATGCTCAAGGCGAATTCCATTGGTCGACTGCAAGGATTCGAACCTTTTAAAGAGGCCTTGAACTATGTCGCCTTGAATTACCCGAATGACCCGGAAGGGAAGAAAGCGGAATTCATGGTAAAGGAACAATTGCCCAAATTAGCCCCCAAGGAATTTTCGAAGGAAGAAGGGGCTGAAGGAGCAGAAAATTGGAAAGTTGTCTTTCCTTATAAAATAAGAGAGGACGAATCGGCGTTAAAGCTGAAGAATCGTTTGGAAGAGATCATCAAAGATTTGGCTTACAAAAACAAGATCTCCAAAGACATCTACAACCTCGAAGATCAGTTTGTGCTGGTTCACGGGTTTAAGTCCAAGGAGTTCGCACTCGGCTTTGTCGAGTTGATCAACACCAACCGAAAGTACAGAGTGAAGAAAGAGAATTTTGTCATTTCATCTAAAAACTACAAGATCATCCAGGTACACAAAAATATCGACGCCTATATGGCTCAAGTAGAGTACCCAAAACCCTAAGACCCCATGTTTTCAGACAACAAAAAACCCCGAACAATGAATGAATTTGGCGGACAACCCAACCGAATAGAAAAGAACACAGTCATCAAAGGTGACATTACCTCAGAAGCAGATTTCCGTATCGACGGAAAGCTGGAAGGAGACGTGAAGACTTCCGGAAAGATCGTTATCGGTAAGGACGGAGTTATCAAAGGAAAGGTTGAATGTGTCAACGCTGATATCGAAGGTCACTTTAATGGAGAGCTATTCGTTACAGAATTGCTTACCTTGAAAGCCTCTGCAGTCATTAAAGGGACCGTGAATATTTCGAAGCTTTCTGTTGAGCCTGGAGCCAACTTCAACGCCACTTGCAACATGATGGGCAAGGCCGGCATGAAGAGCAAAGGCCAAGGCGTGCAACCCGAAAGCAAATTCCAGTCATCTTCTAGCCCTGCAGCTCCACCAGCACAGGCGTCAGATGTCAAAAAAGTTTAAAGAAAATACTCCTCAAAAGAGAACCCCTAAGTTTGTAGGGATCGCTTTTGAAATGGCGATTACGATCGGCCTGTTCGTCTATTTAGGCGTACAGGCCGATTTGTTTTTTGAAACAGGCTCTCAAATTTGCACCGCACTCTTTTCTCTCTTCGGGGTTTTGTTGGCCATATTTAACCTGATTCGCAAGGCAAATCGAGGTTAAAAATCCGGCTCAAAATCGAGGCAAAAAATTCACTTTAAAATAGAAAGGCAAATAGTTTAGATAACTAATTAAAAAAGTATAATTTTGCCGATATTTTGAAGAACGCCTCAAATGCGTAATATCTTACAACTACCAACTCTACTAGGATTTGCTCTCCTAACTAGCTTTTTGCCAGCAGGATTGATCGCGCAAGAGCACAACGATTCTCATTCTGCAGCAGCAGAGACCGTCGGAGAACACAGTGCCGAAGAAGCTCACCACGCAGAAGAAGAATTCAACGCCATCGAGATGATCATGGAACACATCTCTGATGCGAATGAATGGCATATTTTGACCTATCAGTCAGACGGGCATGAACAGCACGTTTCTATTCCGTTGCCGGTTATCTTGTGGGACGGAGAATGGCACTTCTTTATGTCTAGTGCCGCTGCTCATGGTCACGTTCATGCCGGTTACACCATGGAACACGGGGTGATTGTTTCTACCGAAGGCAAAGAAAGAGCGGCATTGGCCGATTTGTTCAATGGGTTAGACGGTAAGTTTGTAGATCTCTCTATTTCGAAAAACGTTGCTGGGATTTTGATTTCCTGCATCCTGCTTCTCTTGGTCTTTACAGGAGTTAACAGAGCGTATAAAAAACACAACGGCGTACCGAAAGGTATCGCTGGATTTATGGAGCCGGTGGTCCTCTTTATTAGAGACGATGTTGCTCTTCCGAATATTGGAGAGAAAAAGGCGGATCGCTTTTTGCCTCTGCTGTTGACCATTTTCTTCTTTATCTGGTTCAACAACCTTCTGGGATTGATCCCAATCTTCCCAGGTGGAACCAACGTTACCGGAAATATCGCCGTAACCATGGTTTTGGCTTTGATCACCTTAGTGGTGGTTAATGTCAACGGAAACAAAGACTACTGGGGTCACGTATTCTGGCCTCCTGGAGTACCACTCCTTCTTAAAATTATTATCATCCCCGTAGAAATCCTCGGACTCTTTACCAAGCCTTTTGCCTTGATGATGCGTTTGTTCGCCAACATTACCGCAGGGCACATCATGATTCTGAGTTTGATTTCTTTGGTATTCATCTTTAAGTCTATCGCAATAGGTCCAGCTTCTGTTCTCCTTGCCTTGTTTATTTCGGTATTGGAGTTATTGGTTGCTGCCTTACAAGCATATATTTTCACTGTATTGACGGCCCTCTTTATTGGAATGTCGGTTCAGGAACATCATCATTAAGATTAATCTCAATTATTGTAAACATGGAAGCAGGTTTAATTTATGTAGGTATCGGTCTAGCCGTTTTAGGTGTTGGAATGGGTATCGGTAGAATCGGTGGTCAAGCAATGGATGCTATTGCTCGTCAACCTGAAGCAGCCGGTAAAATCCAAGGGGCTATGTTGATCGCTGCTGGTCTAATTGAGGGTGCTGGTTTGATTGCTATCATCTTTGGTGCCTTCGTTAAGTAAAAACGGAAACGCTCTTCCAACGGTTGGTTGGAAGGGCTTTTCACTTTAAACAAATTGAGAATGAACTATTTTTTAGCAGGTAGCGGATCCGAATTGATCAACCCAGGGATTGGGTTGGTTTTCTGGATGTTAATCACTTTCATCATCTTGTTGTTCTTGCTTCGCAAGTTCGCTTGGGGTCCTATTCTAACGGCTGTAAAAAGCAGAGAAGAAGGAATTCGCAGCGCTTTGGCTTCGGCTGAGGATGCTAAGAAGGAGATGCAAAACATCACCGCAGACAGCGAAAAACTTCTAAAAGAAGCCCGTGCTGAGCGTGAAGGCATGCTGAAAGAAGCAAGAGACATCAAAGAATCCATGATTGCGGAAGCCAAAGAACAGGCGGAAGCGGAAGGAAGCAAGATGATCGAAAAAGCGAAACTCACTATCGAGGCCGAGAAAAAAGCGGCTTTGGAAGACATCAAAAAGCAAGTTGCTACCCTTTCTGTAGCTGTTGCAGAGAAGATGTTGAAAGAAGAGTTGGCTGACGACAAGAAGCAGCAAAAATATATTGAGGACAGTCTGAAAGACATTCAACTGAACTAAACTATGGTTTTATCTAGAGCCGCCATTCGTTACGCAAAAGCAACTCTTTCTCTGGCTATTGGTCAGAAGGCAGAGGATGCGGTAATGCTCAACATGAAGGAACTCAGCCACGGCATCAGTGACAATCCTGAGATCAAGGAGATGTTGCTCAGCCCTATGGTCAAATCTGATCAAAAGCTGAACTTCCTGAATGAGTACTTGTCTACCGCTCACGAGACCACTAAGGGCTTGTTGAGAACATTGCACGAAAACGGAAGAATTGAGCTTCTGGAAGAGGTGGCTTTGCAGTACCTAATTCTGCACAAAAAGCACAAGAACGAGGACACGGCATACGTGACTACAGCGGTTCCGCTTTCGGAATCATTGCGCATTCAAGTGCTGGACAAAATCAAAGAATTTACAGATAAAGAAATCCACCTGGAGAACCAGGTGAACCCCGAGTTGATCGGTGGCTTCGTATTGCGTATTGGAGACATCCAATACGATGCGTCTATCGCCCGAAAACTCGATAGAATGAAACGAGAATTTACTAATAGTCTATAAAGATGGCAACGGTTAAAGCGGCTGAGGTTTCAGCAATTTTGAAGAAACAAATTGAAGGATTCGAAGCAGGAGCTTCTCTTGATGAGGTGGGTACTGTACTCCAAGTGGGGGATGGTATTGCTCGTGTATTTGGACTTTCTAACGCCCAATACGGAGAGCTTGTTGAGTTCGACGGTGGTATGGAAGGTATCGTTTTGAACTTGGAAGAAGACAACGTAGGGGTAGTACTCCTCGGTCCTTCTAAAGAGATTCAAGAAGGTGCAACGGTAAAGCGTACCCAGCGTATCGCCTCTATCCGAGTAGGTGAGGGCATCGTTGGCCGTGTTGTAGACACTTTGGGTAACCCGATCGATGGTAAAGGAGCTATCGAAGGAGAAACCTACGAAATGCCACTAGAGCGTAAGGCTCCTGGGGTAATTTACCGTCAGCCGGTAAATGAGCCACTGCAAACAGGGGTAAAGGCGATCGACGCCATGATCCCTGTAGGACGTGGACAACGTGAGTTGGTTATCGGTGACCGTCAAACGGGAAAGACGACGGTTTGTATCGATACCATCATCAACCAAAAAGAATTTTACGATGCAGGTGAGCCAGTTTACTGTATCTACGTTGCTGTAGGTCAGAAGGCTTCTACTGTAGCGGCTATCGCCAAGACCTTGGAAGACAAAGGAGCTTTGGCTTATACGACTATCGTTGCTGCGAATGCTTCCGACCCTGCTCCTATGCAGGTGTACGCTCCTTTTGCTGGAGCCGCGATCGGGGAGTACTTCCGCGACACGGGTCGACCAGCTTTGATTATCTATGATGATTTGTCTAAGCAAGCGGTTGCTTACCGTGAGGTGTCCTTGTTGCTTCGTCGTCCTCCAGGGCGTGAGGCTTATCCTGGTGACGTTTTCTATTTGCACTCTCGTCTACTAGAGCGTGCGGCTAAGGTTATCGCCGATGACAACGTGGCCAAAGAGATGAACGACTTGCCCGATTCACTAAAATCAAAAGTAAAAGGAGGAGGATCCTTGACTGCTTTGCCGATCATTGAGACGCAAGCGGGGGACGTTTCTGCCTATATCCCAACAAACGTGATCTCGATCACCGACGGACAGATCTTCTTGGAGCAGGATTTATTTAACCAAGGGGTTCGTCCAGCGATTAACGTAGGTATCTCTGTATCTCGTGTAGGAGGTTCTGCTCAGATCA
>CAZLGZ010000013.1:16369-25861 GCA_964558965.1 uncultured Flavobacteriaceae bacterium | reverse complement strand
GCTCATGAGATCAAGAATCCTTTGACCCCGATGCGTTTGAGTGTACAGAGTTTTGAACGGCGGTTTGATCCAGAAGATCCGACTTCACCGGCAAAACTTCGGGAATTTTCAGAAAGTCTGATCCAGCAGATTGACACCATGAGTAACATCGCGTCGGCTTTCTCCAATTTTGCCAAGATGCCTGCTCAACAAAGAGAAACCCTTAATGTCGTCGCCATTGTTAAGCTGGCTCTGGACATATTTCACGAGCCTTATATCCTCTTTATGGCCGAGGAAGAGGAGCTCATTGCCAAACTGGATCGAACCCAGTTGATCCGGGTGGTAACCAACCTGGTCAAGAATGCCATTCAGGCCATGGAAGAACAGAAAGACCCCAAGATTCTGGTCACCGTAGCTCGAGAAGAAGATATGATCTGCATTGCAGTTCAAGACAATGGAATTGGAATATCGGAAGAGAATATGGACAAGATCTTTGAGCCCAAGTTCACCACCAAGAACAGTGGGATGGGATTGGGCCTTGGGATGGTCAAAAATATTGTAGAAAACAGTCAGGGATCCATCGAATTTACCTCGGAAGAGGGTGTTGGAACCACGTTTAAAGTCTTATATCCGGTATTCTCCGGAGCAACAGAGAATCAAAAACCCGCATAACTATGGAATTCAATACCCTCTTGGTCGAAATAAACAATGCTATCGCCCAAGTGACCATTAACCGCCCGAATAAGCTAAATGCCTTAAACAAGGAAACCATTGAAGAGCTTCACGAAGCCTTTAAAGCCTTGGATGATAATCGCGAGATCAAGGCCATTATCTTGACCGGTAGTGGTGAAAAAGCCTTTGTGGCGGGTGCCGATATCTCGGAATTTGCGGACTTTAATGTGAAACAAGGTGGCGAATTGGCTGCCAAGGGGCAAGAACAGCTTTTTAGCTTTGTGGAAGAAATAGGGACTCCGGTTATTGCCGCGGTGAACGGTTTTGCCCTAGGCGGAGGCCTGGAATTGGCGATGTCCTGTCATTTTAGAATTGCGAGTAGCAATGCCAAAATGGGATTACCTGAAGTTACACTGGGCGTTATTCCCGGATACGGCGGAACTCAGCGCTTGCCCAACCTGATCGGGAAGGGTCGTGCAATGGAACTTATCCTAACCGCTTCGATGATCAATGCCGAGAAGGCTTTGGCCTATGGTTTGGTCAATCATGTGGTGCCAGCGGACGAATTATTGGACCTGGCCATGCAGTTGGCCGAAAAGGTGTCTCAAAACTCTTCTGTTGCCATTAAACACGCAATAAATGCCGTCAATGCAGGTTTTAAACACGATGTCAACGGCTATGACGTTGAGATTGATGCCTTTGCCACGTGTTTTGGAACGGACGACTTCAAGGAAGGAACCCAGGCCTTTTTACAAAAGAGAAAAGCCAATTTTCCGGGAAGTTAAGCTCTGAGCAGGCAGGGGTAAAAGACGAACCAAATCCCTGGCCTATGCGCAAATTTTACCCTCTTTTCTTTTTTTGCTGTCTTTGTTTTTCGGGCTTGAAAGCCCAGGAAATGCCCATACAGTATGACTTTGGTGAAAAATATAATGATCGGTATAGATACTCGCGTTTACTGACCCTTAGTAAGGACGGCAACGGAGGTTATATCGGTGTGCGCGAATATTTTCAGGGTCTTATTCTTCGTCCTCGAGGCTATTATATCGAGCAGTACAACAGCGAGATGGAGCTGGTTTCTGAATTTAACTACAAACTAAAAGGCGTTGATTTTGTGGACGGTTATGTACACAATGGCCAATTGCACCTACTCTTTTTAAAGTACGATTACGAGCGTGAGCGATACACCTACAGTATGCACCGCAGTTCGATTGACCCCTACCGCTTTAAAGAGGTACCTCTTCTGCATATTCGATCACAACAAGTGCAGAATCCCTTAGATTCTGACCATTACCACCGAAGATTTAAGAGAGGCCTTTCGACAGCCGTCTTCTTTGATGCAAATCACCAAGGCTTCGTCATTCATGTGCAGCAAAAAAAGGGCAAAATTGAGCAGCAGCGCTTGCATTATTACCGTGCGGATCTCACTAAGGTTTGGGAGCGTGATTACAGCGAGCTTACCGAAAAGAAAAACTACGCTTTTGAGCAGATAGCTTTAGGTAAAAATCCAGGCGAAGTTTACCTGGTAGGCAAGGCCCATTTCAAAAAGAAAAGATTTGAAGCCAAGGAGCGCAAGTTCCAGTATGAGATGCTTCGATTTACCGATTCGCGTATCGATTCTCTTGTTTTTGACCAGGGGAACAAGCACTCAGAAGGCCTTTATCCTATGGTGCTAGCTGACAGAATAGTCTGTTTGGGTTTCTATGCAGATCGTCCGGATAAACGCTTCAATGGACTGTCTTTTTTCGAGATTCAGCCCCAATCCTTCTCGGTTACGGCTCAGCGCTACAACCCCTTTACGGACCAATTTATGGCCGATAAGTTTGGTAGAGAAGACGATCAGTCGATCAAGAACCTTGTTTTCAAGGGGGCTTATACGGATCGCAACGGAAACCTTCTTTTTAACGCCGAGGAATACTTTGTCACTCAGAGTTTGCACGACACCGGAGCGGGTCAACGCGTAAAGGTAGATCGCTTTCACCACAACGATATTATTTCGGCGAAACTCAGTCCTGATGGAGAGCTCCTTTGGGCCCGAAATATCAACAAGGCGGAAGTGACCCAAAACGATGGGGCTTATGCTTCTTATGGGAGTTACCAAAAAGATGGAAAGACCTATTTCTTTATAAGCTCCGCCACAGAGCATCCGGAGCTCATCGCGAACGAGCGTTTGATTTTTAAACAAGGCCTCAGTCGCAATCGGAATCTGTTTGTGATCTGCTTGGACGAGGAAGGAAAACTGAAATACGAGAAGGTGATTGATGCCTCAGAAGCTCGCCTGCCTTTGATGGTTTCTAAACCCCTGGACTTGCAGGACGACAACCACCTCTTGTTCTATGCCAAAAGAGGAAGTAAAAAACAACTTGTGATGCTTGATTTTCAGGAATAATTCCTTATAATTGGAATAAATCCTGATTTGAACCCACATCAAAAAGGTCGTGGAGCCCAGGCCCACCATGACAACCCCTTTGAACGCTTAAGCCATACCCAGCGGGACGATTTTTTGGAATACTGCCGCCTCAATGAAGAGCAGGCAGAAACGTCCAATACGGTCTTTGTTCCGGTCTTTCCCAAAACCCTGGTCAATCGCGTGAAGAGCCCGGACCTGTCTATGGCTTATTCGCTTAACCCATACCAAGGATGTGAACACGGTTGTGTTTATTGCTATGCCCGCAATACCCACAATTATTGGGGAATGGATGCTTCTTTGGATTTCGAAAAGCGGATTCTGATCAAAAAGCAGGCGCCGGAACTCTTGCGTAAGCACCTTCAGAAGAAATCCTGGGAACCCTCTGCTATTATGCTTTCGGGAAATACGGATGCTTATCAGCCGGCCGAAAAACGGTTTAAACTCAGTCGAAAGTGTTTGCAGGTTTTTTTGGAGCATCAACATCCAGTCGGAATTATTACCAAGAACGCTTTGCTTCTAAGGGATTTGGATCTACTGAAACCCTTGGCCGAAAAGGAGTTGGTATCGGTTTATATCTCTTTGACCACCCTGCATGAGCCGACCCGAAGATTGCTTGAACCGAGAACAGCCAGTGTGCAGAAACGCTTAAAGGCCATCAAGCAACTCAGCGAAGCCGGGGTGCCCGTTCGGGTGATGATTGCGCCGATCATTCCCGCCCTCAATTCTTCAGAAATTTTGGGTATAGCCGAAGCGGCAGCCGATCATGGTGCGCTGGACATGGGGTATTCTTTGGTACGCTTAAATGGAGGTATAGGAGCTATTTTCGAGGAATGGGTCAAAAGTGCATTGCCCGAAAAAGCAGACCGTATCCTCAGCCAGATCAAGGCATGCCATGGAGGTAAGTTGAATGAGAGCCGATTTGGATTGCGGCAAACCGGACAAGGCCCGGTTGCTCAGCAAATTCAACAAATGGCGCGCTTAGCGCGTAAGCGCTTTTTTCCGGATGCGCCGAAGACGGTTTTGCGTAAGGATTTATTTATCCGCTTTCCGACCGACTCCTCTGCACCCTCTGCCCAATTGAGCTTATTCGAGTGACCAGCCTTCTCGGTATTCCCGTTTTACCCACTGATTGGCTTCGGGGTAGTTGGTGATTTCCATATTCTCTCCGTCCCAATGCAATTTGCGACGACCCGGATAGCTGTAGCTTCCGTTTTCGTTTGGATCCGTGGAAGGGGTGAACTTGCGGTATTGGAAGGCGCGAACGGCCAAATTCCCCATCAGTACGATTTCGGTCAAAGGACCAGAGCGAGAGAAAGGCGAGGAGGTGGGTTTTCCTTCCAGGCATCCCTGCACAAAATTGGCGATATGACCGCCCATATTCCCTTCGATTCGAGGAATGCTCGGTTCCGGGGCGTTAAAAAGATCCATGGTTTCGGAAGGCAGAAGACGAGCGTTGCGGGAATAGACATCAGCGACCAAAATTCCTTTTTCGCCATACATAACCGTTCCACCACCTGAGGCGCCGATGGTTTCACCATCTTTAAGTTCGTCCGGCAGGTTGGGCATAATCCCTCCATCAAACCAGTTCATAGCGATTTCGCCATGGTCCGGGTGATCGAATTTGAGGTGTATTTTGGAAGATGGAGGGCAGGAGTGACTGTAATCGGCCACGACAAAGTCATCCACCCAAACCGTGGTGCAACTGGCTTCGGCTTCTTTGGGGTAACCCAAATCCAAAACACTGAAGGGGGTTTCGATGATGTGGCAACCCATGTCACCGAGCGCTCCGGTTCCAAAATCCCAGAACCCGCGCCATTTAAAGGGCAGGTAAGAGGAGTGAAAGTCACGCATTTCGGCGGGGCCTAACCACAGGTCCCAGTCGAGAGTCTTGGGGATTCGCATCTTTTTAGTCGGCAAGGGAACCCCTTGGGGCCAAACCGGTCGATTTGACCAGCAATCAATGGTGTGAACTTTTCCGATGACGCCGGATTCTACCCATTCTTTGGCTTTGCGGCTGCCTTCACTGGAGGCTCCCTGATTTCCCATTTGGGTGACAATGCCCTGTTCTTCGGCTACACGGGTCATTAACCGCGCTTCGTAAATGTTGTGGGTTAAAGGCTTTTCGACATAGGCATGCTTACCAGCACGCATAAAGGGCAGGGAGGTACTGGCGTGGGTGTGGTCTGGGCTGGCCACCATGATCGCGTCAATATCGGACAAGGCTTCGTCGTAGACTTTGCGGAAGTCCCGGTAGCGTTTTACGTTGGGGTAGCGCTTATAAGTGGCGGCTGCGCGCTTATCATCTACATCACACAGGGCGACAAATTTGACCTTGCCTGTGGCTTCCATGCCTCGTATGACGCCGGCACCACGTCCTCCAACGCCAAAGGCGGCGACATAGAGCGTATCTGAAGGAGGGACATGGGTTTTCCCGAGCACATGGCTGGGAACAATAGAAAAAGCTGCGGAGGAAGCCGCAATTTGCTTGACAAATGATCGCCGTTTCATTAAAACTGGTTTGTGGTTGACTCTGAAGATACGAAATCACTCAAAGTCTTCCAGCTCAAACCCGGGTGGGGGGCTTTGGAAACCCATTTCGGAATAGTACTGCTTTAAAAAAGCGAGAAGAAAGGAATGTCGTTGTTCCGCAAGCTCGCGACCGCTGGGAGTGTACATCTTCTTTTTCAAGAGCAGCAGTTTCTCGTAAAAGTGATTGATCGTTGGGGCGGTGCTTTTGCGATAGGCTTCGCCGTTTTGATAATGAACAGGAGGAATGGTAGAATCAAAAAAAAGGCGGTTTTTAAATCCGCCGTAGTGGAAGGCCCGGGCCAAACCAATGGCTCCAATGGCGTCCAGGCGATCGGCATCGCGCAGGATGTGTAGGGCTTTGATTTTGTGCTTTGGTTGTTCTTCTTCGGAGCCCGCTTTGGCGTCAAAAGACTTTTTAAAGGAGACCCATTCGATGAGGTACAAGACTTCGTCACGCATAACCTCCGGGAAGGCGAGTTCCTGTAAGTGATTTTCCAGGCCTTGACGGGCTGAACTGTTGGGGTCGGGATGGAATTTGTCGTCTGCTATATCGTGGAGTAGAGCCCCCCAAATGGCCAAGGTGGTAGTACCTTCGGGTAAACGCTGATTGAGCGCTTCTTGCTCTAAAATTTGCAAGGTATTATCGTAGACCCGTTGTACGTGATGCCAGTCGTGGCCTGCCTCTGCGTCTTGTAGGACTTTAAAAACATACTGAACGGTATAATCAAATTGATTGGTCCAGGGCTCGAGTTCTTGACGGAGTTGCGCGTGTTCGGGTAAAGCCAGCATGAACTAAGGTTGGTGGTGAACTCCTCCTACGATGATGGCCTCAATTTCTTTGAGCAGAATTTCGGGATCTTTGTTGTTTTCGATGGGATCGTGAATGGTATGAGAGATGCGGTTTCCGATCCCCAAGGGGAACTGCCCGTAGCGAACCATTTTCCAGGAGTTGTTAATACTGACCGGAACCAAGATGGCATTGGGTGCTTTCTCCAATAAAACCCGTAAACCGGAAGTATAGAACTTTTTGGGTTTTCCGTCTCGGCTACGCGTTCCTTCGGGGAAGATCACCGCGGTTCTGTTGTGCTTTTCGATATAAGCGGCGAGTTCCGCAATTTTACCCAGGGCTTGTTTACTGTCTTTGCGATCGATCAGTACGGAGCCTCCATACTTTAGATTAAAGGAAACACTTGGGATGCCTTTGCCCAGTTCTTTTTTGCTGACGAACTTGGGATGAAAGCGTCGCATAAACCAGATGTAAGGCGGGATGTCGTACATGCTTTGGTGATTGGTAATCACAATCATGGGCCGGCCCTTAGGCAGATGATCCATCTTTCCAAAGTCATAGGTGGTTCCCAAAATATGGGTGGATCGAATGAGGAACCAGTTCAAAATAGCGACACTCATACGGTGCGCTTCATAGCCGAATACGTTGTAAGAAATCCACTGAATAGGGTGGAAGATCAGCAGTGAAAGTCCGAAGGCGATCAAGAAAAGGATCGAAAGAGGATAGGCCAGGAGTTTTCGCATGCTAAAGGGATTTGTAGAGCCAATTTGGCAAAATCTTGAGAATTATGGCGATTATTTTCCATCGTTTTGTCAGATAAAAAATCTCCGGAACGTCTTTCGCGCGTTTCTTGGCGATCTTTCTGGCTAATTGTTTGGCTGCCTTTTTAGGGCTGGCCACCCAAAACTGACCTTCGCCTTTGGCCATATCTGTATCGACAAATCCAGGCCGAACGTCGCAGTATCGAAGAGGTAGCTTTTGCTTGGTCGCTCGCTGTCGTAAACCTTCCCAATAATTGATTTGATACGCCTTGCTCGCATTGTAGGCCGGTGCAAAACCGCCACCGCGTAGACCAGCTAAGGAACTGATGTTGACAAAGACTGCTTCTGTGGCCGTACTGAGAACACCCGTTCCCCAAACCGCTACTTTGGTAAAACTACGGGTGTTGAGTTCCTGGGTCTTTAGTTCAATATGGGGGTCCAGGTCTGCATTGAGGTCTCCCCATCCTGCTAAATATACTATTCGGTTTATTTCAGGATGAAGGCTATAGATCTCGTCCAAAGCCTCGGAAATACTGGGTTGAGTCAGGTCAAGCTGGTAGTGATTCACCAAGCCCGGATACTGATTTTGCAGTTCTGCCATGGGTTCTTGCCGACGTGCGACCAGAACGACCTGGTGTTGTTTTTTAACCAGGACTTCGGCCAAGGCAAGACCAATTCCGGAAGAGGCTCCTAAAAGTAAAAAGCAGTGTTTCATAAAAAAACCACCCCACAGAAGATGAGGTGGCTCGTTTTTATAGTTAACGGGGGATAAACGCGTTTAGCAGAACTCGTTATAAGCCTGCATTAGGTTGTCGGCGATCATCTCCGCTGGACGACCTTCGATGTGATGGCGTTCAATCATGTGAACCAATTCACCATCCTTGAACAATCCCATGCTGGGAGAGGAAGGAGGGAAAGGGACCATGTGAGCGCGAGCACGATCTACCGCTTCGGTTTCCATACCGGCAAAAACCGTTACCAAATGATCCGGTTTTTTAGGATTTTGGAGACTGATTTTAGCAGCGGGTCTGGCATTGGCAGCAGCACATCCGCAAACAGAGTTCACGACAACCAAGGTAGTTCCCCCTTTTTTAAGGGCATCTTCAACGGCGTCGGAAGTATGGAGTTCTTCAAACCCGGCAGACACGAGGTCTTCACGCATGGGTTTTACAAGTTCTTCTGGGTACATAGACTAATTTTATTTGCACAAAGATAACGGATTTGTCGTGTTTTCTGGAATTCCTTAACAGCTCCTTAAGGCCCCGTTTGCCAAGAGATACACTATCTTTACCCGACTAGACACAATCGCGCTTATGCTCAAGTATTTTGCTGCCCTTATCGGTTACTATGTTATGCGCTTCCCAGGTGCATTGCTCGGGTTTATCGTGGGGATGCTAATCGAATCATACCAATCAGCACAAAACCCCGGAGGTCAAAGAGGATCGGGCTCCAGAGGCCGCTCTTTTAGGGACTTTCAGGGCCGTTCTGTTTCTCCACAGGATTTTGAATTGCACCTGCTCTCTCTTTGTTCTATCATCATCAAAGCGGATGGTCAGGCCAGCCAGCGCGAATTGGACTATGTCCGGCAGTACTTTGTTTCGGCTTATGGAAAGGAGCGGGCCAATGCCATCTTTCGTACCTTCAATGAGGTGGTGAAGAAAAGAGAAATCTCTACCCAGCGTATCAGCGAATTCCTGAGCCAGCGTACCCGCTACGAAATGCGACTTCAAATTCTGCACTTTCTTTTTGGGATTGCTCAGGCCGATGGTCGGGTCAGTGAACCGGAATTGAATAAACTCAATGAGATTGCGCGTTTCTTTCGGGTGAGATTAAGGGATTTTGACAGTATCAAGGCCATGTTTGTGCGCTCTGCCGATCAGGCCTACACGATTTTAGAAATTGATAAGTCTGCCACCGATGCGGAGGTCAAGAAGGCCTACAGAACCATGGTGAAGAAATACCATCCCGACAAGGTGATTACCGAGGATGAAGCGATAAAGAAAGGGGCCGAAGAAAAATTCAAAGAAGTGCAGAAAGCCTACGAAACCATTCAGGCTGAACGCGGTATGAGTTAAGAATATACCTATGGACAAATTCGGATTTTACACGGAATTGGGACTGGATCATGTACTGGATCTTTCGGCTTACGATCACATTTTGTTTTTGGCGGCCCTGGCTGTTCCCTTTGTTTTTAAGCAGTGGAAGCAGGTCATCGTGTTAGCGACCATTTTTACCATAACCCACTGCTTGTCCCTTGCTCTGTCTGCCTTTGATGTGATGCGCCCTGACCCTGCCTGGATTGAAGCGCTGATTCCAGCGACTATTGTAGCCACCGCTTTGGGCAATATTGCCTTGGT
>CAZLGZ010000013.1:0-16269 GCA_964558965.1 uncultured Flavobacteriaceae bacterium | reverse complement strand
ATTGATTTACAGCTTTCTGCCTTTTCGTTAAAATACACGAAACGACCTTGTCGAATCCAAGGAAAGAGGGTATTTTTATTTTCAGCCCTTTACTCAATGAACGAGAACAAGCAACTTCGTTATGACATCGCTTATCTGAAGATGGCCCAGGAATGGGGTAAGCTTTCGCACTGTAAACGCAAGCAGGTGGGAGCCCTCATTGTCAAGGACCGCATGATTATTTCGGATGGCTACAACGGAACCCCCTCAGGATTTGAGAATTACTGCGAAGACGAAGAAGGATATACCAAATGGTATGTTTTGCATGCCGAGGCGAATGCCATTTTAAAAGTGGCCTCCTCAACCCAGTCGTGTCAAGGCGCGACGCTGTATATCACCCTTTCTCCTTGCAGAGAATGCAGTAAGCTGATTCACCAGGCGGGCATCGTTCGAGTGGTGTACAATCAAGCCTATAAAGACAATTCCGGACTGCTGTTTTTGGAACGTGCCGGGGTTAAAACAGAACACCTACCACTGAGCGAAACCCTGGTCTAAAATGAACAAAAAGCTTTCTTTTTTACTGCCTACTGTCTTGGCTTTGACCTTAGCCGTGGGGATTTTTATTGGAGGGAAACTGCACTTTTACGACAGTCCCGAACGACTTTTCTCCACCAATTCCAAGAAAGATAAACTCAATCGCCTCATCGATTTTATCGAATACGAGTATGTCGATGAGATCAATACCGACAGCATAGTCGATGTTACGGTGAATGATATCCTAGGGAACCTGGATCCGCATTCGGTCTATATTCCGAAAAGCGAAATGCAGGAAGTCGCCGAGAACATGAAAGGGGATTTTGTGGGAATTGGCGTGAGTTTTAGAAACGAAAAAGACACCATCACTGTCGTACGTCCGATTATCGGCGGACCCAGTGATCAAAAAGGAATCCAGGCTGGTGACAAGATCATGACGGCGGATGACGAAATACTATACGGCAAGGATCTGGCCAATTCCGATATCATTGCCAAGCTCAAAGGCAAGATTGGAAGTGATGTAACCCTTGGGGTGTACCGTCCTGTTGAAAAGCGCTTTTTTAAAGTAAAAGTGACTCGCGACCGGGTACCGATTCGCAGTGTGGAGGCCCAGTATATGCTCACTTCTGAGATGGGGTACATCAAAATCAATCGCTTTGCGGAGTCGACCTATAATGAGTTTGTCCAATCCCTGGACCAGCTACTGGAGGAAGGAGCAGAAAAGCTCGTCCTTGATTTGCGAGACAATCCTGGAGGTTATCTGGGTATCGCGGAACTCTTGGCCGATGAGTTTTTGGAAGAAGGAAAGCTTATTCTGTTCACCAAAAACAAGAAAGGACGCATCAAGAAGGCCTTTGCAACCAAGGAAGGTGCCTTTGAAGGCAAACCCATTTATGTTTTGATCAATGAACGTTCGGCTTCTGCCAGCGAAATCATTGCGGGAGCCCTACAAGACAATGATATTGGAACCATTGTAGGACGGAGATCTTTTGGAAAGGGGCTTGTACAACGCGAAATGGACCTCGGGGATGGATCCGCAGTCCGCTTAACGGTATCGCGATACTACACACCAACAGGTCGTTCGATTCAACGATCTTATGCCAAGGGATACGACGACTACTATCAAAATTATATGGACCGCTATCTGAATGGAGAACTGGTTTCACCAGACAGTATTAAAGTGGCGGACTCTTTGCGCTTTGTCACACCAAAAGGAAAGGTGGTTTATGGGGGTGGAGGAATCATTCCGGACGTCTTTGTGCCCATCGGTTCCTTGGATGAAGAGAAGATCCGCAATTTGGAGGCCTCTGGCTTCTTCTCGGCCTTTGTTTTTGACTTCTTAGAGAAGGACCGCAGCCGCTTTATGCACTACCCCGAATCCGAGTTTTATGCCGATTATAGGGTGGACGACCTTGTTTTTGAACAGTTTGTCGATTTTGTCCTGAACAGAAAGGTTCGTCTGGACTTCTACGCGCACGAGAAGTTAATCAAGACCTATATCAAGGCCAATTTAGCGGAACAATTGTACTCTCCGAACGTGGGAGCACAGGTATTATCCCGAGAAGATCGCATGATTCAGGAAGTTCTTCGAATCGATATTGAGGCGAACTTAAAGGAGAGCGCTGAAGAGCAGGAAGTTCCGTCGAAGTCTTAAAATGACATTTATTTAATTTTCAGTAAGTTGGAATAAGTAAAGACTCCAACCGATGAAAAAATCCATTCTTTTGTTATCCTTTTTGCTGCTGTTGAGCAGCTGTTATCACTATGTTCCTTTTGACAAGGTCTCCAGTGACCTGGAAACAGACAAAATGTACAAGATTTACAGTAAGGGCGAATCACAAAAAGTTGTTTTCGCTTTTAAGAAGGACTCCACTTTTCATTACTATTCTAGCCGAAAAACAAAAGAAATTGGTCAGTTGAGCTCTATTCCTATAGGCGATATTGAGCTCATTAAGAGTAAAAAGTTTTCCTTCCTCAAAACCTCGGCACTGGGATTAGGCTTTCTTTATATTGTTGGAGGGATCCTGTCTCTCACAGGCGGGTTTAGTCCTTTTTAAAAGGATTACTTGAGCTTGTCTTCGACCTTTTTAGAGAGTCGGAGGATCAGAACAAGCACAATTCCAATCAGGGAACAAAATATTCCGATAAGGGCAATGCCGCTATCCCCATAGGTGATGTCTTCGAAATCAAGGACGGTACTGTTATAGATGATAAGCGCAACGGCGATTAGTACCAAAGTCAATTGAACCCACTTATTCATACGGAAATTTTAATATGCAAATTTAAAGCTTAGATGGGCACAAAGAAGGAGATCCTTTTGATTTTTGACGATCAAATAGGTCATTTACCGTTTAAAAGGTCCTCTTTTCCGGTCTCTATATTCCGCGGAAATCAATAGAAGACGGAACGAATTCTGTTAAAATCTGGACGAAAATCGAGCAAAGATCGATCTATGACGCTCATTTTGACTGAACAAGTCTGTCCAGTTTAAAAGGGCTTTTTACTATTGAAAAAGCTGGGGTGCATTGGCTGCAAATAGCTTTACAGCAATGGCCATCAAGATGACTCCAAAGATTTTTCGAAGAATACTCAAGCCGTTTTTCCCCAGTTTCTTTTCGATACGTCTGGAAGATTTCAGTACCCCGTAGACGAAGATCATGTTGATCAGTACGGCTACTATAATGTTCTCGACATGGAATTCTGCCCGTAAAGACAGGAGGGTGGTCATGGTTCCAGCGCCTGCAATCAAAGGAAAGGCAATTGGGACGATAGAGGCACTTTCTGGCTCATCGTCTTTATACAGGGTAATGCCCAGGACCATTTCTAGTGCTAGAAAAAAGAGGACGAAAGAACCAGCAACGGCGAAGGAGTTCACATCGATACCGATCAATTTAAGAATGCTTTCGCCAACAAAAAGAAAGGCAATCATAATGGTTACCGCTACCAACGAGGCCTTTTCGGATTGGATGTGACCAACCTTGTTGCGCAAGGAGATGATGATGGGTACACTACCCAAGATGTCGATTACGGCAAACAATACCATGGACGCCGTGAGGATTTCTTTTAAAGCGAAGTTCATAGTCTTGAATTTTCGCCGCAAAGGTATCTGAAATAGGCAAGCAGAAAGAAAATAAATGAGCGCCTTGTCGATTTTGCTAAAAGCGCATCAATCAGCCAAATACATCAACAAAATCGTCGATCATGGAGGTGATTCTTGACGAATCCTTCTCGGATTTGGCTAATACTTGAAGGCCGTTTTGAAAGGCATAGGTAAAATAAGCCAGTCGATTGCTCTCTTCTTCGCTCAAAGGCTTATCCGAAGGAGCTGTCCGGCTAAAAAATTCACGTAAAATTTGAAGAATTACCTCTTTGCTATCGCGAATAATATCAGCGTATTGAGGCTCATTTGGCAACATCTCTACCGCTGTGTTTACGACCAAACAACCAGGTGAGGAAGAAAAGGAAGGAGGCACTTGGCTTATAAGAACGAGCATCTTCCGCAAACCTTCCTTACGGTTGGTTTCTGCCGCCAGCATATTCCTAAGTATGTCGCCATTGGACTTGGTGTAGGCACAGAGGGCTTTTTTGAATAAATCACTCTTGTCGCCATAAGTCGCATAGAGGCTTGCCCGGTTGATTCCAAGATGAGAAACAAGGTCCTGCATGGAGGTCGCGTGGAACCCTTTATTCCAAAAGAGTTCCACTGCTTTCTCCAGTGTTTCTATTTCACAAAACTGCTTTGTTCTTGGCATGGAAGCAAATTTCGTGAATTCAAATTAAACTTGGGCAAACCCGCCGTCTACAGGAATCTCAGCTCCAGTGATATAGCTGGATTCTGAGGATGCCAAAAACAGGGCGGTCTGTGCCACTTCATTCGACTGTCCAAATCGACCTAGTGAAACCATGCTGGGAAAACCAGCAGCCATTTGGTCAATATTTTCCTGAGGGACATTGTGCTTCCCATAGATCGGAGTTTCGATCGGTCCTGGGGCGATGGCGTTTACGCGGATTTGTTTTGGCCCGAGTTCTGCAGCCAATGTTCTGGTTACAGATCGCAAAGCAGCTTTGCTTGAAGAGTAGGCGGTCATTCCAGCGAATCCTTTGATGTTGACCACTGAAGTGTTAAAAATTATGCTGGCTCCTTCGTTGAGGTGAGGATAAGCCGCATTCACAGTAAAAATGGGGCCACGGACATTGATATTGTGAACCTCGTCGAAGATTTCTTCGCTCAGCCCGTCAATTGTTTCTAGGCGGAATACTCCCGCATTCAAAAACAGAATATCAATTTTTCCGAAGTGATCTGCCGTTTTTTGGATTAGCGCTTTGCTGTCGGCTGTATTGGACGCCTCAGCCTTCACTAAAAGGTAGTCTCCAGTTAGTTCGGATTCCAAAGCATTTAGTTTTTCTGAGCTGCGACCCGTTAAGACCACCTTAGCTCCTTCTTGTAAATAGAGCTTAGCAGTGGCTAGTCCTATTCCGCTTGTAGCACCCGTTACGATAGCTACTTTTCCTGATAATTTATTCATGAAAATTATTTTAGAACGATTATTCCAAATCAAAATAAATGTATTAGAACGAACATTCCAAAATAAAAAATGAACTTAACTTTTAATTGGGAATTCAACCCATAACCTCAAATTGGTTTTTTGTTTTTAAGAAACGCGGATGGTGTGAGACCAGTTCTCTCCTTATAGGCTCTGACGAAGGAGTCTTGCGATTTGAATCCGTACATTTCCGCTAGTTGAATCATTGATTTTTTGCGTAGTTGCTTATGATTGATAATTAAATCATTAACCATATACTCAGTTCTTAAGTCCTTGATGTATCTGGAATAAGAGATATTAAAGGTCTCATTTATTAATCGAGATAAATAGGAACTATTAGTACCTAGCTTATTTGCTAGTTCTACTTGAGAAATATCCTGATCAAGAAATCCTTTTTGGGCTTCCCAGTCTTTTAACTCTAAAAGGAGTCTATTCTTAATTGTCTGAGGAATTTGATTTGATATAGATCTCTTTGTTAGGACAATATGTTTCTTATTGGGTGAACTTCGCTTTTTAATTGTAATAATTAGGCCTAAGCCAATAGCAGTCAATATTACTATCCCTAATAATGGAGAATTTGAAGAGGGTATTTCTCTGTCTATCGGCAACTGAAAATCAATTAGAGATATTTTTTCAACTTCCAAGTCTATCCTCTTCTTTAAACTATCATAATAAATTAGACTGCTTAGGTATTGTTTTTCCTTGTCTTTCTCATTTTTATCTATAGCATGATTTAGTAGTTCTTGATATAGGATTTCGACATTATCAATTAGTGGATAATTGTTCGTAATTAGAATAGAATCAACTTTTTCAAAGTAGCTTAATGCGTTAGAATGATTATTCATTTTTAGTTCACTACTTCCTATATAGAAGTAAACATCGCTCAAGGTAAGAGCGTTGTTATGGGAGTCTATATTTGACAGAATCTCTATGGCATTTTTATAGGATTGATTGTAATAAAAGGCTTGGCCGATTATAACATCAAATGAGTTTAGAAAGCTCTTAATCTGTAGTTCTTTGGCTAACTTTTTACCTCTATATGCATAGGCTAATGCAGATTCAATTTCACCTACATTTAAGTGGCATTTACTTGTCGCATCCAAAGTATAAAGTAATGTTTCCTTATAATTTTCAAACTCTTCGGATTTGGATTCAAGAATATCGAGACTCTTCAATTGAGACTCTAAAGCCTTAAATTCTTGACCATATTCTCTTTGAATACCTGAAATAATATTTAGACTATTTACGACTCCTTCATTAAATTCTAATGAGTCGCTTAAGTAATAGGATGTGACCACTGTTTTAAAGGCATAAGACGCTTCATCTTGTAAATAGAGATAAGTTCCAAAAGAAATTAATGACTCTGCACGTGCAATGGGATCTTTAAGCTGGTAAGTCAATCTTATAGCACTATCATTATAGAGTATAGCTCTTTCTAAGGGTTCGCTCCAAATCCTCCAGTCATAAACACTCAGTAGTTCATATTCATTGGATTCTTGTTTGGCTTTCCTAATGTGATAATCAAGGATTGAATTCAGCCTTTCGACATCACTTTGAATATCATTACTTAACTCTAAATTGGTAAGTTCTTCAAAGGATAAATCTTTTAAATCCAAATTTTCGATTTGGTCGTTCTCTTGAGGATAAGCAAGACTTTGAATAAAGAGACAAAACAAGACTACGGTCTTAGAAAAGCAATAAGATATTTTAGAAAAAGGAAAAATCATTTTAGCCATTATTCCTAACGAATCAGTGAAGAATTCAACTGAGGACGTTACATGTTAAATCTTTTCAAAATAGTTAAAAGATATTTTTTGGTTTTTGCCCAAATTTGTCTGGATTGACTGCAAGGAATATGCAGTAAAGGAAATTTACATTCTCCCTATCTTTAGTCCATAAGCACTCAACATCATGGGACGCATCCATCGCAGAGAAATTATTTGGCTCATTGTCTCTACAGTACTTACCCTAGTGGCCTATGCCGGGCTTTTTGGCTCGCGCTTTCTTAGCACACCCAGGCTATATGATCAAGTACCGGACATTCAGTTTGGAGATACTTATCTGGTCGTTGAGCCCATCAATTACTTCTTAAGCCTTCTGGCCATCTTTGTATTTGCGATCTACTTGCCGCGAGTGCTTCTCAATCGTTTTGACAACTCTTTAACCAACATTATTTTCTTGTTCAGTAATGGGTACCTCATTTTACTACTGGCCTTGCTCTTGCCATTTTTACCAATTTTGATTGCAACCCCTGGTCATTTTTGGGCAACAGGAGAAAACTGGATTATAACACCAGCTCTTGAATCTGAGAATGTTTTTAGGCAATTACAGCAACAAACCAGAATAAGAATGTTCCTGATTTTTGTGGAAGTGAGCCTGATTGTTCTTTTTGGAATTACGGCCTTTTACACAGGACGAAGATCCTTGCTGTATACTAGCGAGGAATTACCTGAATAGCGGTATTGTTGATTTCTGAAAGTAGAATCAGTTCTTCTTTTTCCCATAGGGATGGAAGACTGTCAAGAGAAGTAGACTTTTCTTCTGGCTTAAAATTCTTGTAATTCTGAAACAACATTCCTGATGCTTCTGTACGAGTAGCGGCCTCTCGGAACCGAACACCCCCACCGTCGGTTGCATACTGATAAGCCAAAAAGTCCACCAAGAGGGTTTCTGTATTGATCCAATAACGGAACTCGTCCTCAAAATCAGTTCCGCCCCCTTCTTGATTAAACCGCACGTTAAGGGTCTGGTATTGCCTTCCTCCGATAGTGATGAGGTCTCCATTTTCTTTAATCACCGCCTTATCCTTAAGAGGCAGCGGGAGGGCGAAAAAATACCCCACAGAATTGATCGATTCACTGTATTTGACTTGCATACTGTCTGGAACTTTTACCGCCAGATCATTGATGGTACGACTAAAATCTCCAGCGCTATTGAGTCGATCGAGTGTAGCCTTTTTTCCGTCTACCTTAAAGCGTGTGTATTCGTATTGACCATTTTGCCTCCATAAGGTGTAATGGTGATCCCTAAAATCAAAAGCGATGGTCTGTCCATTCCATTGATCCAGGCCATGAGCTTGAATACTTTGTTCAACCCATTCGTCCGAGGTATAGGATGGGCCAGTTTGGCAAGCGGCTAAAAGAAGTAGACCGAGAAGGGCCAGGGTAAAATGGTATTTCATGGATATTCGCTTATGCTCCTTTTAAGTAGTGGCAGGCTTCTTTTCCTTACGTTTTAAATCAAAAGCTCCTGCGAGAAGAGCCAAAATGAAGTAAGCAGTCAGGGCATTCAAGGTCAGTTCTTCCAGGTTTTCAGAAGCCGGCAGGATGTAAAAATTTAGTGTATTCACAGCAATTAAAAAGAGCAAAAAGAGCACCATAAAGATTTGCCGTGACTTTGATTTGGCTTGACTTTTAAAGAAGTAATAGCACCAGCATACAACCAAAAGCGAAAGCTCCGCCGAAAAGGCCATGTGCTTGTTTTGCCAGAGCCCAAATCCGTATTTGGGATCGCCGTGAACCAGCGGTAGATCCGGTGTGTGAACCAAGAGATCAACAAACCAATGCGAAATCACAGAAAGTCCTAAAAAGAGGGCGATGCGTGAGGTTTTTTTCTTTTTGGAAGGCCAAATCAGATACAGGAGTATAAAGGCTAAAGACCAAACAAAGGAGGCGAGCAGGCCATGGGTATAAGGAAACTCCATGACAAAATTATTCACTTGGGTATGACCCTCTGCAAACTGCAGGGATTCAATACCGTACAAGGCGAAAGGAAAAAAGAAGATGTCGACCAGCTGTACACCAATGAAGAGCATGCCAAGCGAAACCGATGGTTCTTTTCCCTTTAAAGCAAAAGCTGCTGCGTAATGACCGACGAACATGCTAGAGTGGTGTTATTGAACTAGTTGATCGCTTGAAGATAAAGAAATATACAAGTGAGCAGTTCAAATTTCGTTCACAGGTCACTGTTTTTCTATCAAAGGCCGGCTATATAGGGTCTTAGAATTGGAAGTAGATGAACTGTTCTCCGCTGGTTTGAGCGATTCCGAGAAGAAAAATCAGGACCCCCCAGATCAAACCAAATAGAACAGGATGCACCTTTTCTCGGAGTGTTTTAAGGTTTGAATTCCGCATCAGAACATGGACGATAAAGAGGGTTCCAACCACCGAGAATACCTGTATCAAATCAAAACTGTTGAGGATTTTCGCCCCCTTGGGATTTAGCCAGAATAAGGAAGCCAGAATGTTCTTGGCGGTTTCGAATTCTCGAGCTCTAAAAAAGACCCAAGTAAAGTTGACGAAAGTATAGGTCAGCAAGGCCAGCACCCAAGTGGTAAGGCCACTTACTTTTAGCTTGAATAGTTTCGCAAGGATCCGCTCTACCACCAAATAAAAACCGTGAAGTGCCCCCCAGACTACAAAGGTCCATGCGGCTCCGTGCCAAAGGCCTCCCAAGAGCATGGTCAGGGTCAGAGCGACATACATGCGAATGACCCCATGGCGATTACCGCCCAAAGGAATATAGAGGTAGTCTCTGAGCCAGGAAGAAAGGGTGATATGCCATCTTCTCCAGAGGTCTCTAAACCCGACCGAACCATAGGGGTACATAAAATTGTCTGGTAAGACGATCCCGAGCATTAAAGCGATCCCGATGGCGCAAGTCGAATAGCCTGCAAAATCAAAGAAAATTTGTCCTGAAAAGGCCAGGGTTCCTGCCCAGGCGTCCAGCCCGTGGAGCAGTTGTTTTGATCCAAAGACGGTATCTGAGGTCCCTGAGAGGAGGGTGTCGGCCAGAACGACCTTTTGAAAAAGGCCCAGCGTTAGAAGAAATAAACCCCACAGAAACTGTTGTGCGGTGGCCTTCTTTTGGTCGTAAAACTGAGTAATGAGGTCTTTTGCGCGTACAATGGGCCCAGCCACCAACTGAGGGAAGAAGGTGACGTAAAGAGCAAAATCCAAAAAGGTACGCGATACTTCTCCTTGCCTTCTGTAGATGTCAATCGTATAAGACATGGTTTGAAAGGTGTAGAAAGAAATACCCATTGGAAGGATGATGTCCATGGGCTGGGGTTGATAGTCCCAACCCGATAGCTGAGCGACCGAGACAAAGTTTTCGAGCAAAAAGTTTCCGTATTTGAAGAAGGCCAAAAAGCCCAAATTCACGACCATACTCAGCAGGAGCCACATTTTTCGTCTGCCTTCACGGGTCTCCTTAGCCAACTGATTCCCGGCGGTCCAATCCACAAAAGTCGAGATCCAGAGCAGGAGAACCAGAGGAGGATTCCAGAGGGCATAAAAGAGGTAACTGGCCAAGAGCAGCATGGCTTTTTTGCCGGTCCAGCTCAATATGGGCAGGTAGTACAAAGCCAGAACCACTGCCAGAAAAACAAAAAATCCTAAGGAGTTAAACAGCATTAGTTCTGGGTTTTAGTAAGGGTTCCGTCTTGAAGTAGAATATCAATTAATCGCTCGCTGTAGAGATCCGCGGACTCTGCAGAGAGGTGCGACCATTCAGGGACTTGCATTCCCTGGAGTTCGGGGTAGTCTTCAAAGTGATAACCCGGGAGCCCCGATTCTCTCAGGAGTAAGGACCAAAATGCGTATCGAGGTACTTGTTTCTGTTCCAAAGCCCTGAAATCTTCGGTGGAAGGGAACCGAAAGAGAATAACCTTACCGCCTCTTTCTTGAAAAATTTTCAGGTCTTCCATAAAATGCTTGATGGTTCCTAGTCGATCTGGCGGAGGAATATCTCCCCCTGCAAAACACATCCAGGCCGATTGGGTATAACGGGCAAAGATGGTATCAAAAACCACCCGGTCCATCATGCGGGTATTTCGGTACTCATCGAATTCGCCAAATTCATAGAAAGGTGGAAAAGGTGGCCGGCCTTCGCGGTTGTCAAAACGCAGCCTTTCGATCATGGACTTTAAATCATAATTCCCGTCCACATCATTTTCGTAGGTCTGAGCCAGTACCAGGTTCTTTTGTAAGGGCAAATACAGTTCGCTATTGAAGATCTGGGCATAGGTGCGGTCTTGGTAGTAGTCAACATATTCTTGAGGCCAGGCGATCGGAGGGGCTTTTGGGAAAGTGGTCGAGAAAAAGAGTCCGGGAGTTACTCCAAGTAAGATGGTTCCGTTAAAATCGGAGTTGCGAACCAGGTCTCTAAAAACAGGAAGTGGAGAAGAGCCCTGTACCGCAAGCTGTAAAAAAGGCTTGCCCATTTTTGCTTCCCAGACGGGTCGTTGCAGATCGAAGAGGATGCGCGATGAGCCAATAGAGATGTAGTCGGTAGAATCTAAGTCTTCAACGTGCTGTCTTTGGGAAGCCCACAGTTCTTTTGTGGGTTGAATGCTGGGTTTGAGCCCTAGGTTTTTTCTGAGGTGAAGTTCCCATCCTCCAAAGAGCAAAACACTCAACAGCGCGGCCACAATTGCCGATTGCTTTAAGTTCATTTCGGTTCGGTTGATTTCTTTAGAGGGGATCAGAAAGATTGGGCTAAACTTACAATAAATATAATTGCGGCCCCTAATGGCCTTTTGCGGCCAACGCACTTTTGGTATTTTGCGGAAGACTAAGACTCTACGTATTTATGTCTAATCAAGGGATTCCCTCTATCGGATTTGATGAAAATAAAGCCTCTCATTGGGGTTTTGAAGTCTTGGATTTTTCGAGTCTGAAAAACCGAACGGATATGGACCACAGTCCGTTTGAGTTTCACCGTCCAGACTTTTATATTCTGTTTTTTGCGACGGGTGGTAAGGGAACTCATTTTGTTGATTTTGAGCCTATTCCTTATGCGACTGGAGATTTAATAACGATCGGTATGGATCAGGTTCATCACTTCAGTCCCGGTGAATCAAAAGGTCAACTCTTCATTTTTACCAAGGATTTTCTGTTGCAGTTTTTGGATCAGCGTGAATCCTGGAAGGCTATAGAAGTCTTTAGCGAATTCCTTTCTACTCCCCGAGTGCGTCCCGATAAGGAACTCGCTCACGAAATCGAGCTTTTGCGTAAAGCCATAGTAGAAGAAAGCCAAAAGCCAAAAGATGAGTTTAGTTCCTGTATTATTCGAAGCTATGTTCAGGCCCTTTTGGGCAAGATCTACCGAGAAAAAACCCGGGGCAGTCATGGAGGGGGCTTGTCAGAAGATTTGAAGAAGCTCCGCGAATTTCAAGAAGCCTTAAAATCTAAATGGAACGAGAGTCGAAAAGTTAGTTTTTATGCTGATCTGTTGGCGATGAGTTCCAAATCCCTGAACGGGATCACCCACCGTCTACACCATCAATCAGCGAAAAGCTTTATCGATGCCTTTTGCCTTTTGCAAATAAAACGTCTCCTGATCAATACCCGGCTCAATGTAAAAGAGATTGCTTACGCTTCTGGCTTTAACGAGCCAACCAACCTGAATAAATACTTCCGGAAGCTCAGCGGGCTCAGCCCGGAGGCCTTCCGTAAGAGTCAAGTTCAGGCTTCGGTCGCAAAATGACCCTATTCTTTCCGATTCTCACCTTTTCCGCCTCTTGGGGTTGCTTGAAATTTGCTCAAAATTTCTAACCCATGAAACACATCACATTAACATTGGTTCTGGCGATCAGCCTTGTTGGATGCAAATCCAAAACTGAGCAATCTGCAGAATCAAATCAAGAGATCGAAAACAAAGAAACTATGGAAAAGAGTCTATCGCATAAGGAAAAGGTTGTGGCTTTATTGAACACCTTTAACACAGGGGACCAAGGGCCAATCGCCTACATCAACCCCGAAAAATACATTCAGCATAACCTTATGGTAGGCGACGGCTTAGCAGGATTTGGAGAGGTCATGCAAAATGCTCCTGAGGGAGGATTCAGTGCGCAAGTCGTCCGTGCCTTCCAAGACGGGGACTATGTGTTTACTCACACGGTGTACGACTTCTTCGGACCTAAAGTTGGTTTTGACGTCATGCGCTTTGAAGACGGTAAAATTGTAGAGCACTGGGACAACCTGACCGCTGTTGCTGAGCCCAATCCGAGTGGTCATACCCAAACTGATGGGGCGACCGCCATCACGGACCTCGATAAGACAGAAGCCAACAAAGCCCTAGTGGCTTCCTTCGTGGATCAGGTATTGGTGAAAGGAAACGCTGCCAACATCACTGATTTTGTTAGCACCGAGACCTATATTCAGCACAACTCTGCAGTAGCCGACGGTCTGGACGGTTTAGGAAAAGCGCTGGAATACTTTGCGGCAAACAACCTCAAAATGGAATACACCAAAGTGCATAAAATCCTTGGAGAAGGGAATTTTGTTCTGACCATTAGCGAGGGGGTCTTTGGCGCCGGGGACCATGTCTCTTACTATGATTTGTTCCGTGTGGAAGACGGAAAGATCGTGGAGCACTGGGATGTCATTGAGACGATTCTACCCGAATCCGAATGGAAAAACCAGAACGGTAAATTTGGCTTTGTAAACTAGTATTATCGCCCTTCCGGATGCGGAGGTGGTGGATGGCCCTGGGCCCCTCTTGGATTATCTTTTCCGGGTGGTGGCCCAGGCCTATTTGGTCCCGGCCCTCTTGGACCTCCTGGCGGGAGAGCCCTTTCCATGATGCGCTCCATTTTTCTTTGTTGATCAGGGGTACAGATGCTTTGAACCTGTTGCATGAAGTGGAAGACTTCGGCTTCCCGGTCTTGGTTAAGCCGACCAATTTCTTGCAAGAGAGAGTCTGCCGTGCGCTTGGTTTCGGCCTTGAGTTCTTTAAAAAAGAGTTGCTTGGTTCGACTTAGTTCTCGATCGATTCCGCGCATTCGATCGTGATGCCGTTCAGAATAGGGTTCCAATTCACTGATCTGTTCTTCTGAGAAACCCAATGCGGAGGCAATTGGATTGCCTTTTGGACCAGAGGGACCTTCTTGCTTGTTTTCTTTAGGGCCGATCAATAAGAACAAGAGAACCGCATTGACGATGACTAAGACAAGGACGGTTATTGGGAGTAGTTTTTTATTCATAAAGCGGCGGTTTATTCAAAAAGACTGTACTCGGAAGAACTGGATTGACTCATACCTAAACTTTCTGCAAACAACTCAGCTTCTTCCTGGTTTTGTTGCTCGGAATAGGTGTATAAAACGCTGACGTTGGCCACCAAAAATGCTATTGCTGCGGCCACTTGCCAGGTTTTGGACCACTGGCTGAAGTCCAGAATTTTTACTGAAGGGCTTGTGTCTTTTTCTGACTCAGCCACTTGAATTCGTTCCATGACCTTGGCCTTGAATCCTTCTGGAGCCGAGACTTGCTCAAGTTCCTGAGGCAATTTTAGCCAATCGTCAATGTTGTTGTTTTCTTCCATTTTCTTTCTGTCCTATTCGAAGTCTGACCCTAATTGAAGGGGTCAGACCATTTTTCGTTGGTGTACACATCACTACCCGCTAAGGTCCCTAAAAATGCCACCAAGGCCTGTTTTTCGGCATCTGTCAAGTTAAGATTTTGATTCCCAGGTGTTCCGGGAGGTCCTGACAAACGCGGATCTAAATTGGTGTTCTGGTTGTTGACCGGGATTTGATCGTAGTGATTGATCACATCCAAGAGCGTGGTCAAACTCCCATCGTGCATAAAAGGCCCGTTGGTGGAGCCATCGGTTCTCACCAAGTCTCGTAAAGAAGGAGAGCGTGTATTGGTCAGGTCTATCCCATTCATGCTTGCTATTCCAACGATTCCGTTGTTTCTGGAATCGGGATCAATGTCAAATTCTGGTGCTCTGTGGCAGCCCGCACAGCCGATGCCTCCCTGCGGAGGAGGGGTAAGGAAAAGCCGCTTTCCTTGGTTTTCTTGAGCTGTAAAGTTTGGAAAATCCTGGTTGAGGTTATTCATTCCTACGGCTGCTAAACCGGCGTCGAATTTGGAGTCAAAGGATTGTATACTGCGTACAAATTGTGCCAGGGCCAGTTGCATGCGTTCTTCGCTAATGGCTTCTGTTCCAAAGGCGTCATCAAAAAGGACGGGATAATAGGCCAGGGCCTGCATACGCGTAAGTAAGTCGGCAAAGCTGGGGTCTCCGTCTTCACCACTGAAGCCCATTTCGACGTGATCGCGGATGGGTTGGGTGGTTTGCTCTTCCAGAGAAGTGGCGCGCTCATCCCAGAAAAAGCGAACTTCTTCAGCAAAACGACTGTTGATTAAGCGCATGGAGTGGCGCCCGGTTAGCCCTCCATCTTTTCCTATGCTCTGCACTTCTGGATCGGAGAATCCATGGCTTTGCTGGTGACAGCTCGCGCACGAGACGGTTTGGTTTTCGGACAAATTGGTGTCGTAAAACAACACGCGCCCTAGAGTTGCAATAGCGTCAGTAATTGTATTGGCTGCGGTATTGTCCTCGTTGATATAGCCGGGAACCGTCTGGTTGGCATAATTAAAAAAGGCTGCTGGCAAATTCAAACTCGCCAAAGGATCGGTTACCACCGGATCGTCATCATCGGAGCCTGAATTGTCCGGGGAATCTTCGATGAGGTCCATCATTTCCTGGGTTTCATCCGAGCAGGAAACAAGCAGGTTCATGGCCAAAAAACCAAGGGCAAGCAGAAAGAAAAATGTTTTGAACGCTTTGCTCATATCTAAGGGTGTAGGTTAATATTCCGTCTTATAAACGGTTGGGCTCAGTTATTCATTCTTTTAGATGCGGTTTTTTTATAAATCCTGCGTTTTTGTTCATTTTTTCTTTTTCCCCAGTTCATCCCGGTGCGGTTCAAGAAGATCCTCCAGTTTCTTCTTCGCGCGAAAAAGCAGAGATTCTACCGAAGAAACACTCTTGTCTGTGATTTCGCTGATTTCTTTTTGGCTTTTCTGCTCAAAATAAAAGAGGGTGATCACCAGGCGTTGGCTTTCGGGTAGCCGTTCTACAGCCCGATGCAATAAAGACAAGCGTTCTTTGGCTTCCATTTTTGCCCCCGGATGGTTGTAATCCGACAGAAAGGCTTTTTTGTCTTCCTGAATCTCTCCTCCGCCGATGGATTGCATAAAACCAAAGCGCTTTTTTGCTTTTTTCTTGCGCAAATGCTCCAGGCATTTGTTGGTGGTAATTCTGTAAATCCAGGTCGAAAGACTCGACTTTGCCTCGAATTTGTGTATGGATTGATAGACTTCCACAAAGACTTCCTGAGCGATATCCTCGGCTTCCTGAGCATTGGGTACATGAGAGAGGCAGCTGCGATAAACCTTGTCCTGGAATTGATCCACTAAGG
>CAZLGZ010000012.1:0-26639 GCA_964558965.1 uncultured Flavobacteriaceae bacterium | reverse complement strand
CAACCATTTTAGCGAGGTAGGCTGATCCGTATCCTCCATCAAAACTGGTGACATCTGCATCTGTCTGCTTAAAAATAGCGTGTTCCTTACTGGCCAGGGTCAAGTCGCATACCACATGTAAACTGTGTCCTCCTCCTACAGCCCAACCGGGAACCACAGCAATGACCACCTTAGGCATAAAGCGAATAAGGCGTTGTACTTCCAGAATATTCAAACGGTGTCTTCCGTCCTGACCTACGTAGCCTTGGTGTCCTCTGGCCTTTTGGTCACCTCCACTGCAAAAAGAATACACCCCATCTTTTGGTGAAGGTCCTTCTGCAGAGAGAAGCACTACCCCGATGGAGGAATCCTCTTGTACATCGTAAAAGGCTTCGTAAAGTTCTGAGGTGGTATGAGGTCTAAAAGCATTGCGCACCTCGGGCCGATTAAAAGCTATTCGGGCCACTCCGCCACATTTTTTGTACGTAATATCAGTGAATTCGCGAACGGTAGTCCATTCCATGGAAATGATTTTTAGAATTCAAAGATAACGGTTCCCCTACGGATTTTTGTTCTTCTCGGCAATGTAGCGGCTTAAGTACTCGGTGCTCCTCAGGCGGTGATGCCAAAGGGTTTGTTGGAGAAGGCGCTTTTTTCTGTGTTGATCTAAATCATTCAATTCTTGTCCTAGCCTTTGGCCTAAATCGGCATGGCCTTTTGTGGCTGACCAATTGGCGTTAAAGTAGTTTGAAATGAGGCTTTGCTTCTCTTCCCAAATCACTCTTGATTGGTAGAGCTCTATTGCATTAGCGATCAGCTCTTCTGCTTTATCGCCGCAGAAGCCCGGGAACCCCTGAGGCTCCGTAAGTCCCTCAACCCCTTGACTAGTGCTAATACTCGGGCAACCCGCACGCATACCCTCAGCCAGTTTGCCTTTTATTCCCGCCCCATACCGCAAGGGAAGCAGGTTTACCCGGTATTTTTGAAGTGATTCATTCAGGTCAGAGCAGTGGCCTCGAAACGATAAACCCTTGACTTTTTGAAAGGACTGAATGGTATGGCTGGGCCAGTAACTCCCATAGATGTGACATTCTGCCTGGGGAAGTTCTTTGTGTATGGCCGGCCAGAGATCTTTTACCAACCAGTTTACGGCATCCTTATTCGGTTCGTGTTTGCCGTTTCCTATAAAGACAAAGTGTTCTCTTTCGCTAAAGTCATACCGCCAGCCATTATCAGTGAGCTCCTCATACATAAAAGGAAGCACAAGACTGCTCTGTGCTAAATCGGGAAGCTCTGCCTTGAGCCATTGCTGTTCAAAATGAGAGACCAGCAAGTTCAGGTCAGACCGCAACAGACACCCTATTTCTCTGTGGGTGATCGTTTGCTGTCTCCACAAATCAGGACCAAAGGGGATCTCTTGTTTTAAAGCTAATCTTCGCGTTTCCCTTAAGGAGTGCAAGTCTTCGGTATTCAGGATCTGGAAAGCCCGGGGAGCTACTTCCTTTACTCTCCAGCTGAATTGTTCTTCCACCATAAAGCGGTCATAGACGACCACATCGGGTTGGAGCTCTTTGACCCACCGATTAAATAGGTCAGAATTGAGTTCAATCACTCGAGTTTCAATTCCAAGACTCTTTAAGTCAGCCGAGTGTACGTTTTTTGCAGCGGTTGAAGCAAAGTAAACTTGGGTAGAATGCTGAAGGAAGAACTGCAGAAGTTGCATCATACGGACCCCTGCCGCAGTGGATTCGGGTTCCGGCCAGTTCTTTCCTATGACGAGTACCCGATTCATTAAAGCCCTATAAACGTTCGGCGAATAGTCGAGAAATGTGGGAACGAAGCTTTCGCTCGTAGTCTTCTTCCAACCACTCTTTGTAGTTTTTGGTGTTGTTCATGATGCAGTAGGAATACTGTCGAACACGGTAGGCGATCTCTTCTTTGAGTTCCTTGGCCAGAATTCTCGCATCAAAAACGTCCTCACTGTTTTCGGCACAGATTTGAGCGTGTTGCTCAATACTTCTTTCTAAAACGATTTTGGACTTTAGACCCTCAGCAAATACCTTTTTGTATTCTGCTTTGATGTCGAATTCGATATTGGTGGATTTGCTGAACTTGGCACGAAGCTCGTCGGGCATTTTGTATTCAAATTCCCGTTCTATTTCTTCATCGTTTTTAATGTTTTCGAGGTAGAAATCCGGGAAATGGAAAATTTCTTGCCAATCCAGGGGAGAATCCCAAGGGCCAAAACGGGCGATGTTGTTCCCCAAATCGATAACGGAAAACTCTTCTTTGCCGGGAAGCACACGGGATCCCCTACCAATCATCTGAAAGTACAGCGTTAAAGAACGGGTGGCACGATTGAGAATGATGGCTTCCACAGAGGGCTCATCAAATCCAGTGGTCAAGATACTGACAGAGGTCAGGATGGCGTCCGGAGTTTTAGAGAACCATTCGAGTATTTCTTGTCGCTCAGCGCTCGAGTTGCGGTTATCCAAATGACGAATGGGGAGACCTGCCTTTTTAAAGGTTTCATACACCATATAAGAGGTGTTGATACCATTGTTAAAGATCAGAGTCTTTTTGCCTTTCGCAATGTCGTCATAAGCACTTTGGAGCTTGCCCAACATGCTTTGATTGCCATAAAGTTCATCGGAGGATTTAACGGTATAATCACCGTGGATACCCAGTTTTAATCCCCGAAGACTGACGTCGTAGCTGTAGAGATTGGCTTTCGCCAGGAATTTTTTATCGATCAGCGATTGAATGGACTCCCCTACAATGAGTTTTTTGTAGTGGTCCTTCATTGGTAGTTTGATGTTTGAACTCAAGGGGGTTGCCGTTACCCCAAGGATAATCGACTCATCAAAGTATTTGAACAGCTTTCGGAAGGAATTGTAGTGGGCCTCATCGATGATGACCAGGCCGATATTGCGAATATCTACCTTCTCTTCCTGAAGTCGATTATTCAGCGTCTCCACCATCGCGACATAGCACTGGTAACCTTCTTCATCCTTGACTTCCTTTACATCGCTATTGATGATCTTGTTGTAGACCCCAAAATTATCAAGCATTTTGGAAGTCTGTCGACTCAGTTCTATACGGTGGGTCAAAACGACCACCTTCTTGCCGGTCTGTTCGATGTACCGTCTGGTAATTTCTGAAAACACAACGGTTTTTCCTCCACCAGTAGGAAGCTGATACAGCAAGTTGGTGTTGCTCGGCAATTCATCCAAACAGGTGAAAATCCGTTGCAGGTCATTTTGCTGATAGTCGTAAAGCTTCTTTCGGTTGAGTTCTTTTTGTACTTCCAAGGATTGTTTACGGTGTTAGTTGTGCTTTCGCGATTCTTACAAATCTAGAAGAAATTTGTTCCCGGGACGAAAGCAGGCCGTTGAATTCTATTAAAAACCTATTAACAATTAACGTTCGAAGAAAGGCAAAGCGTCTACCTGCTCATAACTTTTTTAATAACATTCATAAAACCCCCTTGGAATTGGGTCTTAGAACCTGTAACTATGACCTTAAATACCCTAAATTCTCGATAGACGCATGAGGCAGCTCAAAATAATCAAGCAAGTAACCAACCGTGAATCCAAATCCTTAGACAAATACCTACAAGACATTAGCAAGATCGAATTGATCACTGCTCAGGAAGAAGTTGTTCTGGCACAGAAGATTAAACAAGGGGATCAACAGGCCTTAGAGAAGCTGACCAATGCCAACCTTCGCTTTGTGGTTTCGGTGGCTAAACAGTACCAAAATCAAGGCTTGAAGTTGCCGGATTTGATCAACGAAGGCAATTTGGGCTTGGTAAAAGCGGCTCAGCGCTTTGATGAGACCAGAGGATTTAAGTTTATTTCTTATGCGGTGTGGTGGATTCGTCAATCCATTTTGCAAGCATTGGCAGAACAATCGCGGGTCGTGCGCCTTCCTTTGAATAAAATCGGATCGATCAACAAGATCAATAAAACCTTCTCTTACTTAGAGCAAGCGCATGAGCGTCCTCCTTCAGCGGAAGAAATCGCTAAAGAGCTCGATATGACGGTTACAGAGGTTAAGCAATCCCTCAAACACTCTGGCCGCCATGTTTCTATGGATGCCCCACTCAAAGAAGGGGAAACTTCCAGCCTGTACGACGTGATGAATACAGAGGAGTCTCCAAAGCCAGATAAAGGCTTAATGCACGAGTCTCTTAATCTTGAAATCAATCGGGCATTGGACACCTTGTCGCCCCGTGAGGCTGATGTGGTTCGTTTGTATTATGGAATCGGCGAACAGCCATCCATGACTTTGGAAGAAATCGGGTCTACATTTGACCTCACCCGAGAGCGGGTTCGACAGATTCGTGAAAAAGCGATTCGAAAACTCCGACACAGTTCGAAAAGTAAAATCCTAAAAACCTACTTAGGATCCTAAAACGAAAAGAGCCCCATCATCGGGGCTCTTTTTCGTTTAAGACATGAAAATCTTAGGAATAACTCAGTTGGTTGATATTGTAATTCCCGAGGATTTCGTTGAGGTCCTTTATAAAATTCACGTAGGCTGAATTTTCGAGGTTTTGATTTTTCATAGTTGAGGCAATTGGGGGTTAGAGATAGTCTAGCTGTGCGAGCTCGTTATTGCTTAATATTTCGTTGAGTTCTTGTAAAAACAAGAGGTATTCCTCTCCATAGGTGTCGTATAACATGTAGGTGTAGTTTTAGTTTGATTTGGGATCATACTGCCATAAACCTAAATCAGAATAAAAGGGAACCCAATAATTTGTGGTGAAGCGCAAAGAAGTTGTTGTAAAACCGGTCAAATGCGCAGTGAAGTTGGTCGGGATTTTTACGCTTTTTATCCTAAAAACCCCATTGATATTGGATGCCAAGGGTGGCTGACCAGGTGTATTTGTCGGGTAAAAAGGGTAATTCCAAGCGGTCTGCTCTCAGGTCAATTCTGTAGCCAGTCTTGCTCTCTTGATTCCACTGGTTATAACCCAAACTGAGGAACTGCTGCTGGATATAAAGCTGGGTTTGGGTAGCGATGGATCCATTGAGGAACTGCTGTTGGAATTCCGTGTCATAACCCGCACCTAACTCCAGATCGAGGTATTGGAAGGCCGTTTTTAGGTATTTGCGTGTTTTAATGCTGGCCGAAATACCAGGTCTCCCCTGCTCTTTTGGGACGAAAAAGGCGCGAAAAGAACTGTAGTAGTTTCCGTAATAGTAACCGGTAGACGCGGTGTAGATGCCCACATTACTCTCGCCAAAAGAGAGGAATCGTGCACCCAAGGAGGCTTCCCAGGCATTGGGAAGGTTGGTAAAGTACTCCAAGCCCGCTCGGTGCGTCGGAAAAAGGGCTGTGCCAGAGTAGCCATAGTTGACATACATATAGGCCTTGTCCGAAAGCTTGGGGTACCAATCGGACTCGATTTGAAGAGCATTCTCTTCAAAGCGGTAAGCGTAATTCGCTCGCAGTAGAACCGAGCCTTTGTCATATTTCCAACTGACCCCCAGGCTATTTTGAAACTGAGGAGTATAGTATTCCGTAAACACACGACTTTGCGCTGCGGTATTGATTCTGAATTCTTGTTTGGAAGGCAAATCCTGGGGTTCCTTGTCCTGAAGACTGGTCCAGGCCCTGCCATGGTGCAAGGCCTCCGTGAGTCCTTCTCGGTATTGTAAAAGCGCTTGGTGATTCGGGTTGAATCGCAAGGATTTATGAAGAAGCCCCAAGGCGATTTGGGGATTCCCTTCTTGGAGTTCCAATTCTACGGCAGCGATCCAGTAAGGGAGCTTTTCGCGGCTTTCGGAGGTGATTTGGTTCAAGGTTTGGCGAGTTTCCTCTACCCCATCCCTTTTATAAGATTCCGTTAGCCAAAGGCTAGCGTCTTCCAGTAGTTGATCCGAAGAAGCAAGTGCCAGGTCCTTCTGGGCATAGAGCCCGGTGCAAGACAGCAGAAAGAGGAAAAAGATCTTCTTCATATTAGGCTTTACTGAATCCACGGCGGGTCATGGCGCCCCAGCCGGATTGAATCTTGAACAGTTTCTTGTAATTCGCTTTAATCGCGGCCCACACGACCAATGGATGAAACCAGAAAGGTTCGATGAGCGCACAGAGGGTTAGTATGAGCAGGTCTTTAGGGCGGGTGTATTGGTTGTACGTGTACACATCCCATAGCAAGGCATAGATCGAAAACATGACCGTAAAGAGGTAAACGGCGGCGGTAATGGCCAAAAAGAACGAACTATTAAGCACACCCAGGAATAAGCATAGGAGGATGAGACCATAGCCCAGGAATTCCAGAATAGGCGATAACCATTCGTAAAAGAGCCAATAGGGATAACTGATCATTCCTAAGCGTCCATAGGCCGGATTAAAGAGCATCTTTCTGTGTTTGCTGAGGGTTTCCATATTTCCTCTGGCCCAGCGGTCCCTCTGTTTGAGTAAGACCTCTGTGGTTTCGGGAACCTCGGTCCAGCAGAGCGGGTCCGGGATATACTCCACGGTATAGGGTGCAGAACGGTCGTGCATATAGCGACGCATTTTAAAGACTATTTCCATGTCTTCCCCTACTGTTCCTGTATCATAGCCCCCCACGGCTGTTGCAATTTTCCGATTAAAAAATCCAAAGGCTCCGGAGATAATAAGCAGGCTGTCAATTCGACCCCAGGCCATACGTCCTAACAAAAATGAACGGGTGTATTCCAGCAGTTGAAAGCGCGCGAGCCAGTTCTCCGGCAAGCGAATTTCTTCAAGCTTTCCGCCATCTATTTTGCAGGAGTTTGCCACGCGAATGACCCCTCCAACAGCAATCACCTCTTTTTGTGTTCTTTGCGAAAATGCCTTGACCACGTGCAAAAGGGCATCAGGCAGCAGCAAGCAGTCTACATCAATACAACCGACATAGTCCTTATCAGAGAGGTACATGCCCGCATTTAAGGCATCGGACTTCCCTCCATTCTCTTTGTCAATGACCACCAGCTTCGAGAAGGAAGCCCGGGTCGACCGGTAAACGCCGCGAATAGGTTTGGAACGCTCCATCAGCGGCTTGGTATTCGGATCCAGGACCAGATCGTAGGCTTCGATTACTTTTTCTAAGGTGTCGTCTTTGCTTCCGTCATTCACGACCATGACTTCGTAGTTCACGTAGTGCAGAGAAAGCAGAGATCGGATGTTTTCAACGATCGTGGCGCCCTCGTTATAGGCCGGCGCGATGATGGTAATAGATGGAGCCAATGGCGAGGCCATGATACTCTCTAAATGGCCAAAACTGTTCTTGTGGATATAGTGCAAGGAATTACGGGTAGAAAAATACCCCATCAGCAAAAAGCCAATGACCAGAAAGCTGGTAAATACCATGAAGAGTGCATTGATGAAATGCACCACAAAATGCTCTGGATTAAACGCCATTCTCGGGGGAAGCTTCGTTGTTTAAGGCAAAATCATTCAGATCAAACTGAAAATCAAAACCAGAAACTTCAAAGTCTTCTTCTGGGGCAGAAATGGCTTGATCCTCTTGAGGATATTTAGCCAGTATTTGCAAGCGCCAGGCGTACTCGTCTTCTTCCGATACTTCCAACAGCCGCGCTTCGATACGCTCTATGGCCTGGGAAGCCAATTTAGAAATCAGTTTGTCTTCGTTTGTCAGGTAGGGTTTCAGAAAGGCGATCTCTTTGCGATCCCCAATGGCCCCTGCCTCTTGTATTAGGTTCTTTTTTATATCGTTGTCTGGGGTGAATTCGATCAGCTGATAAAAAACACTGTGTTCGGATTCGTGTACTTCCTCTACTACACTTGCCGCTGCAGCCCGCGTATCAGCTTGAATAGATTTGAGGAGCTGAAAGCCCTGGAACTGGGTTTCGTCGTCCGTTTCAAATTCGACTATATATTCCAGCAGTTCCAGTTCTCGTGGATTTCCGAGGTAGTTAAAATTTCGGATAAAGTTTCTTCGCTCCTCCAGGTCAAGGCGTTGGTAAAAGAGTTTGTAGTCTTCTTCTTGAGCGGAATTCTCTTCCAAAGGATTGGCCGAATGGACAACTCCCAACTGCTCCTCCACCTCATCCTCTAAATCCCCGTCCAGGAGATTCAATTCAAAATTGGGCTCTAAGGGTTCTTCCGGCTTGGCCTCCTTAGACTTGAGCGGTTTTCTGGTTTTGACCGGGAATTCTACCTCTTCATAAAAGGAAACCTCAGCAACTTCAAAGGACTGACGGTCATCGGCCCATTGAGGCATTTCGTTGGCGTAGCTGAGTTTTACAGATTCCAGGTTGACTGAAGGCAATACCCGATCCGGTTCGATCTGGTTGATGGCCGCTAGTGCTTTTGATGCTATGAGGAAATCCTTGGACTGGGCAGCACAACCTTCCAAAAATTCAATATCATCAGTACTTCCCAGTTGTCCGAAAGTGTCGAGAATGTCTAGTTTAAGATCAAGATCACATCCTGTGAATAGCTGTTCTAGTACGGGCAATGCGTCTTCAAATCCAAAATCGCGTATACACCGCAAGGCTTCGTGACGGACTCGGAAGTCGGTGTGTTTGCTCAGTTCAATAATCGATTTTTCGGCATCATTCTGCTGAAAGTGCAGAATCAAGCGCAGTGCAAAGAGGACGGTGTCTGTATGACTCGACAAGAGCCACTGTTTGAAGGCTGGGGGTTGATAGTCGGTCTTTTGCTCCAGTAGCTCAATCATTTTAAGCTGCTGCCACTGGCTAATTGCACTACGTGTTGTATTCAAGAAATAGTTGATTCCTTCGGTTTGAAGCTCAACAATAGCTAACTCCGCTTGTTTTCGGATAATGCTTCTCCGGTCGTTTAGAAAACGGGTAATTGGAAAGTAGGCTTCAAGGACCTGCATTTGGGTCAGCTCATGTATTCCCTGCGAAATCTTTGGCCAACGCATGCTTTTGAGTTTGTCGTAGCAATCGTGATGCAGCTGCAGGTCTCGAAACAGTTGACGAACTGTATCGGCCGAATGACCCTCCAGGTCTTTTTGCAGGTCCAAAAGCATTTCGCTCAACAGTTTTCTGAAGTAAGGGCGAGCCAAATCGGCTCGAATCTTCACTTTGAGCTGTAAATAGGCCTTTTGTTCCTCAACCGGGTCCTCGTTGCTGTGAAATACGATATGACTAATGGCCTCTGCCCATTCCTTTCGGAAATACGCCATCTCGGCCACTTTCTTCTTATTGATCATGCGCAACACGAAGATGGACGTGAAATACGCCAGGCTGATCACTCCAAAAAGAAGAGAAAGGTCCCAGAGAAGATTGGTATGTATTTGGGGGATAGAGTCCAAAAGAGCTGTTTAATCGATAGCGTTAGAGTTTCTTATTTTACCCATGACTCGGGCGATCCTCACTTGGAGTTCTGAAGGGCTGACTGGTTTAGAGATAAAGTCGTCGGCGCCCAGAGAAAATGCTTTGAGAATGTTTTCTTCATTCGATGCAGACGAAATCAACAGAATGGGAAGATCGGATCGCAAAATGTTGCGCACAAAATCGACCAGTTCCATCCCGGAGAAATAGGGCATCATGATATCGGTAATGATCATGTCAATGCTGTTGTCTGCCAAAGATTTTTTTACCTGTCGGCCGTCTTCTGCAGTACTGACCTTGTACCCTGCTTTTTCGAGTTTGTACTTGAGTAATGAGGCTAACATGGGATCGTCTTCTCCGAGTAATAAGTGTTTCATAAGCAGGTGGTTAATTTGTTGATTTAAGATGAGCAAGTTCCCATTCCAAGGCTCTTTCTGTGGCGGGATAGGCCTCTAAAAAGCGACTGTATAGGGATTCCAGATAGGTCAGCGATTCATTTTCTTTTGCACTTTCATCCAATTGATCGCATAATGCATGCAGCTCTACCGCTTGAATCATCAGAAGGCTGGATTTGACTTTGTGCGCTGCAAAGCTGACCCCTTGAGCATTGGACGCTTGCAAGTGAATTCGGCACTGTCCCAGAAATTCAAGGATGTTTTGCTTAAAGAGATCGGCAAGTTCATCCAGTAAATCCAAGTTGCCCTGGCATTCCTGCAGCAGTCCACTGAGGTCCACCAAGCGTTTTTGTGGTGGCTTGGTATTGTTGTTGAGCGCTCTTTGCATAGTTTCCAGAAGTTCTGGTCCGGCAAAAGGCTTTTCCAAAGTAAATTGTATTCCGTGCTCTGCGGCTTTCGCCGTAGATTCTTCGGTCCATTGGGCGCTACAAACAATAAAACGAGTTTGTTCTTGCCGTGAACTATGCTGGTATTTTGCTAGTAATTCCCAGGCGCTGAAATCTGGAAGTTTGCAATCCAGAATGACGAGGTCGTAGTTTTTATCGAGGAGGGCGTCCAATCCTTGTTGGGCCGTATAAGCGGTTTGCGTTAGTGCCCCGGTCTCCTTTAGCCGGTGTTGAAGCCAGCGCTGTTGTAAAGAATCGTCTTCAATCAGCAGGATATTCTTGCCTTTAAACGAGGTTTCCTCGGGCTTCTCTTCCTCCACTACTGCAGGAGTCAATTCAACCGCAACGGAGGCTTTCTTGGCGTAAGGCAGTATAACAGAAAAGGTGGACCCCTCTCCTATTTTACTCTCTACCGCGAGGCATCCCCCCAATTGTTCTACCAATTCTTTTACGATGGCCAGTCCTAGTCCTTTGCCCTCTCTTTCGTGTTGGCCTCGAGCGTAAGCATCAAATATGCGTTCCAGCTCTTCGTCTGCAATCCCAATTCCCGTATCGGCAATCCGAAACTCTAAATAACAGAGCTCTTCTTTATTTTCGGCCACGCGTACATCAAAGTGGATACGGCCTTGTTCGACGTATTTAACGGCATTGCCTAAGATGTTGAGAAGGATTTGTGATAGACTGGAGGAATCTCCCCATAAATAGGTTGGCACACCCGGATCTATACTGCATTGAAGTTCGACGTCTTTTTGCATCAACAGGGTTTTGCATAAAAAGACCTGGTCATTGATTAAGGCGGGTAGATTAAATTCTACCTTATTTTTTGGGGACTTCTGAGAACCAATCGCACTGAGTTCAAGAATTTCTCCACTGAGGTTCAATAAACTCTGCGCGGCCTTGTGAATTCCTATTGTCCATTCTTGCTGTTCTTTAGTCAAGGAAGAATCCCGCAGTAGATCAGTCATGTTGACTATTCCCGCTAATGGTGTACGAATCTCGTGTCCGACCTCTGCCAGCAGCTTCCAGGATTGCTTGAGTTCTGGAGGGTTGGTTGAAGGGACTTGTTTTTCTGGTTGTTCTCCCCAAAGGTGGTCTTTGAGTTGGTGCCCGAAGGAATGAAATTCTGTTTTCAATTGTTTTGCCTCATCCGCTGTAAGGGATTGAAAGGAGAACTCAGAAAGTCCTTTCTCGAGGTCTTGCAATTGTTCCAAAAGCGCCTTGGAGTTGTCGGCCATAATTAGAATTTAACATTTTGTAGGAATTCTCTTAAAATCCCCAACTTCTTGATTCTACAAGAGTTAAATCTCCTTAATTGACCCTGTTCAGCCAAGTTTTTGTTCCAAGGCCAAGGCACGCTGTTGTCAATCGCATCTATTTGTAGGTGAAGGAGCGATTTGGGCTTTTAAAGCACTGCAAGTCGTTTAGATTTATAAAGTGTTGAAAAACAGTAGTTTTAAATAAGGATTGGGCATTGCTGTGCTTAAAGTATAACTTTAAGTCCCTCACCTTAGTAATCAGTAAAAGATGATTTAAATAGAATGAACTAGGCTTTCTTTTCTTCCTGTTCTTTCTTTAAGCGATCTTTTACGTACTCCACCTTGGACTTCCCGTGAGGCTTAGGTTGCCCCTTTTCGTCCAGGTTTACCACGATGATATGATCCACCATGACGATGGTTTCGTGGTTCATTTTGTTGCGGACCTCGCAATTCAGTGTCAAGGAGGTGGTGCCGAATTGAACGACTTCAATTCCGATTTCAACAATATCACCTTCCAAGGCAGAAGACATAAAATTGATCTCAGAAATGTACTTGGTAACCACCCGCTTATTTTCGAGCTGGATGATGCTGTATAGAATGGCCTCCTCGTCAATCCAGCTAAGCACTTTTCCTCCAAAAAGGGTTCCATTGGCACTGAGGTCTTCGGGTTTTACCCATTTTCTGGTATGGAATCTCATAGTCTCTTTTAAGAATGTACGTAATAGATGAGCATTTGGATCAAAAAAGACCCCTTGACAATGTTTATTATTTCGTTGACAAAATTAGCTCATGCGAACGGCATGCACAGGCTTTCAGCTTAATTTTAAATAAACTCCACAAGATGAACAGCCGATCCTCCGATTTGATTCGAATTCGCCCCGATATTAAAAGCTCTCAAATCAATGATTTAATGAGTGATGAGGAACGTTTTCAGAATGAAACCCTTCGACCGATCTTAAAGATGCAAAACGACCTATTCGTTTTGGTTTTTAAGAATTACATCCGCAAGCACAAGAATGTTTTTCTGGATTTGTCTTTTGATCGGAAGTCCACGTATATCGAGAATGCCATTCAAAAGGACATCAAGTTCCGTAACTCCTTAAAAGGGATCGTCATCGGAATGTTCTCCTTGGAAGAGTATCAGCGTTATATTCTAAATTCCTCTGCCTTGAATAAGCGCATGATGAATATGCTGATTGAACGACTTAAAGATCAGATGCAGCTGTTCTCTGAAGAAAGTATGGCCTCATAGTAGGGATTCACCATTCAGATTGGTGGTCAGCACATCGCTCATATAGTCAAAAAATGGGCGTATGGCCTCGTATGAATCAACCACCTTCTCTTCAAAATTGGCCGAAAACACTTCTTTATCCGTGAATTTTCGGGTAAAAATAAATTGCTTGTAGCGCAGGTATTCGATATTCGGGTGATCCCGATCAAATCCCTTGGGAGCGGTCTTAAGTTGTTCTCCCTGAAGGGACCCCCAAGCCTTTTTTAGGCGAGTATCACTTAGGATTTCTTCCAACTCCGTAATGTCCATCTCGAATTCTTTGCGGATTCTAAAAATGTCTTCCTTATTGGGGTCCCAAAAACCGACCGCAATAAAAGATTCCCCCGGCTTCAGGTGTAGGTAATAGCCCCCTCGTCTCTCTGCTCCCATTCGGGTAAAAGAAGCAGCTAAATGACTCTTATACGGGGTTTTATCTTTGGAAAAGCGAACATCTCGGTAAATGCGAAACACCTTCGATTTTTCGATTTGATCCTTGCGTTCCATGCCTACTTTTACTTCCTGTACAAAGGTCTTGAAGTGATCTTGGTGCTCTTTAAACACACTCTTTTGTCCTTCGAACCAGGCTTTGTTGTTATTCTTGGCCAAGTCTTTCAGAAATTCAAAGCAGGCGGGTTGTAAAGTGGACATAGAAAAATATTAGTAGTGGTATTGACTGACTCCTTTACCTTCAAGCGTCTCGGCAAGGCCTTCTCGGAAACTGTCAAATTCAATAAGGTTGTTGTGCCTCCCCCCTTCTATGGTATAAAAGCGGGCCGGATTGTCACCGATGGCATCATAGAGCTTTTTACCGGAATCGATAGGCACCACCTGATCTTCCGTACCATGAAATATGGTGACAGGGCAATCGACGGATTTGATGAATTGATCCGAAGGGAAACGGTACTTCAGCAATTTTTGCACCGGTAAAAAAGGAAAACGGTGTTGGGCGACGTCCGTCAGGTTGTAGAATGGAGTTTCCAATACCAATTGAGAGGGTTGCCTTTGTGAGGCAACGTAGGTCGCTATAGAAGCCCCTAGCGAACGCCCATAAACGATTATCTCTTCTTCTTCAAATCCCAAATCGCGCGCATACTGATAAAAGAGTAGAGCGTCCTGCCGAAGGGTCTGCTCATTGCGTTTACCCTGGCTTTTTCCGTAACCTCGGTAATCCATGACAATAACGGCGTATCCCTGAGGCGGAAAGTAACTGACTATTTTACCCCAACGGTCCAGATTTCCGGCATTACCGTGGTAGTACAAGATAAGCCCTTTGGCGTTTTCTACTGGAAAATACAGGGCATTGAGCAGGCCGCCATCCGGTGCCTTTAAATCAAATTCTTCAAAGCTTTCCGAAAAGGAGTATTCGTGGTCTGCCGCCAATGGGCGAGGTAGAAAAATCATTTTTTCTTGAAGAAAGTACAGCATACTGAAAAGGACCAGAATACCGCTTATAAGACCGATGACTCTTCGCCAGCGTTGCTGGAGTCCTCTGAACTTTGAACGGGTATTGTAAAGGATTCGGTTAATATCAAATTTAAAATATGATGATATGCTGCAAAAGTATTGAGATTTTTGTGTCCTCCCCCTAAGATGGTATGTAAAGTCGTGCGTTTTGCGTTCACTTTAGCCAATTGCACGCTCGTCGAGAAGGGAATCAACTGATCATTGGTCCCGTGAATGATGTGAATCGGGCACTCTACTTCTTTTAACCATTGGTACGTTGGAATAGGAAATTTGATCAAGAGGGTTACCGGTAAAAGCGGCACAAATTGACGGGCTGTACTGCGCATGCTGTAATAAGGCGCTTCCAAAATCAACATTTTAGGTTTGAACTTGGATGCCAGTTGGGCGGCAAAACCCGAACCCAATGAACGACCGTACAAGATGATGTGCTTTTGATTCACGTGTTTTTGCATCTGCTGGTAGATGACATCGAGGTCCTGTAAAATGGTCCTCTGAGTACGTCTTCCTGTGCTCTTCCCAAAGCCGCGGTAATCCACCATGAGTACTTCGTAGCCCAAGGCCACAAAATCACGCGCATACTTGCCCCATCCCTTGATACTTTTAGAATTTCCTTTGAGGTAAAAAACGATGCCTTTGGGGTTTTCTACCCGAAAGCGGAGTCCATTGATCATGGCCCCTTCTGCGGTTTTTATGTTGTACTCTTCAAATACGAGATCCTTGTAGTTGAAAACAAAATCAGCGGGCAGTTTTTCGGGACGAAAAAGAAAGAAATCCTGAAAATAATAGATGACAATAGAGAAGAGTATATACACTCCTATTCCAATAAGCGCTGCTAGCATCCAGTCTTCCATTCTAATTGGCTGAGCTTAAATTTAGTATTTTCACTTTACCTCAAAAACTTTCCTATGGAGACTTCGACGAATCCACCTGAACTTTCGGTTAAAAAAAGTGACCGAATTGTACTGATTGATGCCTTGAGGGGCTTTGCTTTAGCGGGAATAGTCTTTACCCATATGTTCGAGCATTATATGGCCTCGCCGATTCCGGTCGAAAATGCCGAAATGATCAATTCAGGTCTGATTGATCAAATTCTCAGTGGTCTTTGTGATTTTCTGTTGCGCGGTAAGTTTTTTGCATTATTCTCCTTCTTATTCGGCTTCTCTTTTTTTATTCAAATGGATAAGGGCTCCCAAAAAGGAGATTACTACGGCCTGACTTTTCTTTGGAGAATATTGATTCTGCTTGGAATAGGTTTTTTGCACAGCTGTCTTTATCGGGGAGACATTCTTCTGATTTACGCACTTTTAGCCATCCCACTTATCCCTTTTTACAATGCGAGTTCTCGGTGGGTCTGGACCTTTATCCTGTTGATTTTTTTAGGAGTACCCAGGTACCTGGTTTTTTATTTTAATGGAGGTGCGCCCTTGTTTCTGGACTATGTGCTAATGCCGGATAGCCCGGCGATTGCGGAATACTTTAAAATTTTACAGACAGGAGACCCCATGACAGTATTCGAGGCCAATGCTTGGGAAGGAATCCTCTTTAAATTTGAATTTCAGTGGGGGGTTATCTCACGCGGGTACCTCACCTTTGCTTTCTTTTTATTGGGCCTTTGGGTCGGTCGCACCGGTTGGTTTAGGGACTACATCCTTTATAAGCCACTCTTTAAAAGAGGATGGATTATTGGTCTTCTTCTGATGATCATTGGCATTGTCGCAGCAGGCTTCATTTTCGCCTCCGTTGGGGAGTTCAATGGATTTAATAGCTGGGTCTTAATGCTGGGGCTGACCGTAGTTGACTTGACTAATTTGGGAATGACATTGATCTACATCAGTTTGTTTGTACTGGCTTTTGCCACTCCTAAGGGTGGAAGGAGGCTTTCTGTATTTGTTCCTTATGGTAAAATGGCGCTCACCAACTACCTCCTTCAATCGGTTTTGGGCTCTATGGTCTATTACGGTTGGGGCCTTGGTTATGTGGGAACCTTGCCGACTCGGTATAGTTTTTTGCTCGCGATAGCCCTCATCGTCTTTCAAATGTGGCTAAGTGCCCTTTGGCTCAAATACTTCCGCTATGGACCGATTGAGTGGCTCTGGCGAAGTTTGACTCATTTTAAACGTTATCCTCTGCGATTCAACGAGTAAGCTGGCCTTGAAGTGACTTTTTTGCGTTCTTGGGTGTCCCAAATAAAAAGAAAGTTACTTATGCGTGCCAAGTGGTCTATTTACCTTCTACTGCTTTTTAATGCGATTTTAATGGGACTCATGGTGATCAGTGATTTTTATAGCCTGTTCACGGAAGAATTCTACGTCCTCAAAAAAGAAAACTACCTCACCTTGTTGGTTGCCCTTCCCTACTGGCTTTATTTGGTAGTGGTAGGACTAAAAATACACCAGGAAGAAAAAACCGATCCCGCGATGCGCAATCTGGAGTACTTGGTGTATTTCGCCCTAGCTGGTGGATTGTGGCAGGTTTGGACTGTCTTTCGTGATTGGAGCCAATATACAGAGTTGCAGCAACAGTATACCTTGCCAGAAAGTTTTTACCCCATGGGGATAGCCATTTTAAGTTCTTTCGCTCTGCTTTACCTCTTTAGCCTGTACACCTTCAATGTACGTAAGCGCCATATTGGGCCCTATCGACGGGATCAATGGGAAGAAAGCTTTGAAGCCTGGGAAGAATTCAGCCTTGGACAAGAAGGGGAAGTTCCTTTGGACCAGGCCGATTAGAGGTCTCTCAAGTATCCTGAATACAGATCGTTGATCTGAATGCCTTGTTTGATTTTCTGTTTACTGAGCTTTTTGTGAGCGACTAGGCCCCACAAAACCATTTCTTTTACAAAATAACGATCCTCTTCGGCGAGATCAGGCTGATGCTCCTTGAGTAATTGATTCAAAGGAGGTATACCATCCAGTGTTTCTCTGTAATCGGCATCGCTGAATTGATCCAGTAATTCGAAGCCCTGTTGTTCAAAGAACCAGTGAAGTAATTCATCATAGGCCGTTGGTTCTCCTTTCTTCTCGATCTTTTCAATCTTCGGAAAATACTCCGGAAAGATGGATTTTATCGCTTCTTCGATCAGCATTTCTGCTACACTTCCGGCTCCTTCCTGCTCGCCTTCGTAGACCAATTCTACCTTTCCCGTAATCGCCGGAATCACCCCTTGAAAATCACTGACCCGAATACTTGTTTTGCTGTCGCCAGATTTCAAAGCCCTGTGTTCCGCCGTACTCAATAAGTTCTCAAAAGCGGTGATACTCAAACGGGCACTCACCCCACTCTTGGCATCGACATATTCACTATCGCGGGCTTCAAAACTGATTTGTTCCAGAAGATCCCTCGCAATATCGGGCACATAAATACCTTCATTTTGCCGTGGGTCAGCGGCGGCTTCCTGAGCGGTTATTTTTCTTGCGATCTCCCTGTTTTCAGGATAATGCGTTAGAATCTGGGAGCCTATACGATCCTTTAACGGAGTTACGATGCTTCCCCGGTTCGTATAATCTTCAGGGTTTGCGGTAAATATAAATTGAACATCAAGCGGCAATCTCACTTTAAAGCCTCTGATCTGTATATCGCCTTCCTGAAGAATATTGAAAAGAGATACTTGAATACGCGCCTGTAAATCGGGAAGCTCATTAATCACAAACAAGCACCGATTCGCACGGGGTATCATGCCGTAATGGATGACGCGGTCATCAGCGTAAGAAAGCTTTAAGGAAGCGGCTTTGATTGGGTCGACATCTCCAATAAGGTCAGCAACAGTTACATCTGGCGTAGCGAGTTTTTCGTAAAAACGCTCATCGCGGTGCAACCAGGATATGGGAGTATCGTCCCCTTTTTCTTCAATGAGCTCACGAGCAAAGCGAGATAAGGGGGCTAAAGGGTCATCGTGAATCTCTGAGCCCGCTACAAAAGGAATCCATTCGTCTAGTAAGCCTGTCATCTGTCGCGCCAGTCGGGTTTTTGCCTGCCCTCTAAGCCCTAATAAGTTGATGTTATGACGCGATAAAATTGCTCTTTCCAGTTCTGGAATTACGCTGTCTTCATAGCCCCAAATGCCTACAAAAACTTCTACTCCATCCTTCATTCTCTGCAGAAGGTTATCCCGCAATTCATCTTTAATTTTCTTTGACTGGTACCCCTGCGCTTTGAGCTGGCCGAGTGTACTTATTGTTGGAGTGCTCATTAGCCTTTAATTCTTTTTTTTCTGTTTTGTTCGTAGTCCTCAAATATCATTTCTCCCAGTCCCTTCAGGCCTGTATAAAAAGCCTTGCCCCGATTGGCCTCGGTAAAAGCTCTTACAAATTGCATCAGATAAGGATCTTGAGCAATCATGAAGGTGGTGATGGGGATGTGAAGTTTTCGTGCTGCCCGCGCCATGGAATAGCAACGCTCGACAATGTGCTCATCCAAACCGACACTGTTTTTATAGTATTCCCCGTTGGGTAAGCGAATGCAACTCGGCTTCCCGTCAGTGATCATAAAGATTTGTTTGTTGGTGTTGCGTTTTCGTCGAAGCAAGTCCATAGCCAATTGCAAACCAGCAACGGTATTGGTATGATAAGGCCCCACCTTGAGGTAGGGTAATTCTTGAATGGGAATTGGCCAGGCATCGTTTCCGAATACCAAAATATCCAAGGTGTCTTTGGGATAGCGGGTGGTGATCAATTCTGCCAGGGCCATGGCCACCTTTTTGGCTGGAGTGATCCGGTCTTCTCCGTAAAGGATCATGGAATGGCTGATGTCAATCATCAAGACGGTACTCATCTGGGATTTGTGTTCCGTGTCTTCTATGACCAAATCGTCTTCCCTGAGTACGAAATCATCATAGCCTCTTTTGATTTGGGCGTTCTTGATACTTTCGGTCATCGAAATTTGCTCTAAGCTATCGCCAAAACGGTACTCCCTATAATCTCCGGTATGTTCGTCTCCTTTCCCGCTATGTTTACTTTTGTGGCTGCCCCGACCACTTTTTTTTATCTTTCCAAAGATCTGATCCAGAGCACGTCTTCGAAGGATGCGTTCCAGTTTAGCGGACATTTCCAGATGGCCTCTTCCCGGTCCTTCGTCTCCTTCTTCTCCCTCTCCACCTTCCCCATCCTCGGGATCGATTTCTTCTCGGAGATAGCCTTTGGCTTTTAAGTCTTCAATAAAGTCTTCGAGGGTATAATTCTCGTCAGTGAGTTGGTATTCCTTATCCAGCTGTTCCAACCAGTCCAGGGCTTCCTCGACATCTCCGGAAGTGTGTGTAATCAATTCTTGAAAGATATCGAAAAGCTTCTCAAAGGGGCTGAGATGCGGGTCCTCGTAGGGGGTAAAGCGAAAGCCGGAGAATTTTTTCATAGCGAATATTAAAATTACGGCATTTTCATTCGACTGACCTCATTTTAATGAAGTCTTAACGCTCCGGGGATTCAGACTACTTGGCCCGTCCCTGAAGTACCTCCACAACGTCTTGTAATCGGTGGCCCTTTGCCTGTAGCAGCATGAGGTAATGAAACAACAAATCAGCGGACTCATTCAAGAAAAGTTCTGTATTGTCGTCTTTGGCTTCAATGACCACTTCGACCGCCTCTTCCCCTACTTTTTGAGCGATCTTGTTTAGGCCTTTGCCGAAAAGACGCTTCACATAACTTTCGTCTCCGCTACTGGTTCTTCTTTGCTCAATAGTATCTTCCAGGTGACTGATGAACCCGAAATGACCTTGGTTTTCTTCTCCCCAACAGGTATCCGTTCCCTTGTGGCAGGTCGGGCCCACCGGATTGGCTTTGACCAATAGGGCATCCGAGTCGCAATCGACCTTGATCTCTGCGAGTTCAAGAAAGTTTCCACTCTCCTCTCCTTTAGTCCACAGGCGTTTTTTAGATCGACTGAAAAAAGTCACCTTCTGGCTCGCTAAGGTCTTGTCCAGGGCATCTTGGTTCATATACCCCAGCATCAATACCTGGCGGGTCTCTTGGTCTTGAACAATGGCCGGTACTAAGGCATCCGGGAATTTCTGAAAGTCTACGTTAATGCTCATGAATTTTCTGTTTTATAGGCTTGACGCACTGGAATATTGTTTTGAAAAAGGGCATTTTTTACTTCCGCCAGAGATACTTCTTTGTAGTGAAATATACTGGCTGCTAAGGCCGCATCGGCTTTGCCTTGCTGAAAGGCATCGACAAAATGTTCTGCAGAGCCGGCACCACCGGAGGCAATAACGGGAATGGGTAAGAGCTCGTTCATTTGGGCTAAGGCTTCCAAGGCAAAACCGGCCTTGGTTCCATCGTGGTCCATAGAGGTAAACAGGATTTCGCCTGCTCCTCTTTCACTGGCTTCTTTGGCCCAGCTAAAAAGATCGCGTTCTGTAGCTTGTTTTCCTCCTACTAAATGCACCTTCCAACCCGCGTCTGTCTGACGAGCATCAATGGCGACGACCACACATTGAGAGCCAAACTTAGAGGCTAATTCGTCTATGAGTTCGGGCCGTTTAAAGGCGGAAGAGTTAATGGATATCTTATCGGCTCCTTTTTGGAGTAAAATGTCTACATCTTCTACAGAAGAAATACCTCCTCCCACCGTAAAAGGAATATCAATCCGTTCTCCTACTCGATAAACTAAATCTGCCAAGGTCTTACGCTTTTCTTCGGTTGCGGTGATATCCAAAAAAACCAATTCATCGGCTCCTTGTTCAGAGTAGAGAGCGGCGAGTTCCACCGGGTCTCCGGCATCGCGTAACTCCAGAAAGTTAACGCCCTTAACGGTACGACCGTCTTTGATATCAAGGCAGGGGATAATTCTCTTTGTCAACATAGGTCTACTGGTTGAGTGCAGCCATTTCTGCAGGAGTAATTTTGTGTTCGTAAAAGGCCTTACCGACAATGGCTGATTCGCACCCCATCTTTTTCAACGCTATCAAATCTTCTTTGTGTCTTACTCCGCCACTAGCGATAAGGTGAATTGAAAATTGCTCTAACAGTTCGCGATACAGCTCAAATGAAGGCCCTGCCATCATCCCGTCTTTCTGAATGTCGGTACACAAAATGTAAGGTGTTCCGAATGTCTGGTAGGATTTTAAAAAGTCTTCCACGCTTAATTCACTGAGTTGTTGCCATCCCGCCACCGCAATTTTACCTTGGTTGGTATCGGCGCCAATAACCCATTTCTCTAGACCATAGGCTCGAATCCATCCGCTGACCAATTCTGGACTTTTCACAGCGAGACTGCCTAATACCAGCTGGTTAGCACCCAAATCAAAGCACTTTTTGACCTCTTCTTCGGTTTTTATTCCACCCCCAAAGTCAACCTTCAGGTCTGTGTTTTTCGTGATGCTTTCTAAAACGGCGTAATTGACTACCTGCCCTTTTTTGGCTCCATCCAGATCAACCAGATGCAAGTGTGTTAGGCCCGCCTCCTGAAATTCAATGGCCACCTCTAAAGGGTTTTCGCGGTAGGTGTTTTTTTGGCTGTAGTCCCCTTGGGTAAGGCGTACACATTGGCCTCCGATTATATCAATTGCCGGAATAACTCTCATTCTGCTGTACTTTGTTCAATAAAGTTTTTCAAAATTCTTTGCCCGTAAGGACCGCTCTTTTCCGGGTGAAATTGACAGCCGTAAAAATTGTCTTTCTCCAAAGAGGCACTGTAAGGAATCCCGTAAGTGGTGGTCGCTGCGGTGTACTGGCTCAAGGCTGCGTAGTAGCTGTGAACAAGGTAAACATAGTCCTCGTCCAATCCATCGAACAAGGGAGATTTCAGTTGCTCAACTTTGTTCCAACCAATTTGTGGCACTTTGAGTTCGGAAGAAAAGCGCTTGACTTCGAGGGGGAAAATTCCAAGACCGGGGGTGTCTCCTTCTTCCGTGTGTTGACACATGAGCTGCATGCCCAGGCAAATCCCTAGAACAGGCTGCTTCAGTTCGGGGATGAGCTCCTGAAGACCGGATTCATTCAGTTTTTGCCAGGCCGCTTGAGCCTGCCCAACTCCAGGAAAAATAACCCGATCCGCGGCTTGTATTTTTTTTGGATCTCGACTAAGCATCCCTTCTACCCCTAGGCGCTTCAATGCGAACTGTAGGCTTTGGATGTTGCCCGCCCCGTAATCGATGATAACTAGATTCATTTTATAGCGTTCCTTTGGTACTGGGAAGGATCATGCGATCGGGATCCCGCTTAATCGACATTTTGATGGCTTTCGCCCAGGCTTTAAACACAGATTCAATTTTGTGGTGTTCATTCTCTCCTTCCACTTCAATATTCAGATTGGCTTGTGCCCCATCACAGAAGGATTTGAAGAAATGCGAGAACATTTCGGTGGGCATTTGACCAATGTATTCCCGTTTAAAATCAGCTTTCCAGACCAGTTGAGCACGTCCGCCAAAATCGAGACTAACCTTGGCTTCTGATTCATCCATAGGCAGTAAAAAGCCATAGCGTTCGACGCCCAATTTATTCCCAAGGGCTGAGCGGAAAGCCTCTCCCAGGGCAATTCCTGTGTCCTCAATGGTGTGGTGTTCATCCACTTCGAGATCTCCGTCAACTTTTAAATCTAAATCGATCAGGCCGTGTCGAGCCAACTGATCCAGCATATGATCAAAAAAGGCCAAGCCGGTATCGATCGTGCTCTGCCCCGTACCGTCCAGGTTCAGGCTTAGTTTAATTTTGGTTTCTCGGGTATTGCGCTCCCATACCGTCTGGCGGGCAGGAAGGGCCAAATGCCGGTAAATCGCCTCCCAGTCCATCGTTCTCAGAGCAATGCTACTTTCGAGTTCCGCCTGACTTCCTTGGAGTTCTTCCGCTGCCAATTGCCCGGCATTACCGATCAGAATGCCTTTAGCGCCCAAGTTTTTGGCCAGCTCCATATCGGTTAACCGATCGCCAATAACATAGGAGTTTTCCAGATCGTATTCCTCCGAGAAATAATCCGTCAGCATCCCGGTGGCGGGCTTGCGGTTGGGAGACTTTTCTTCCGGAAAACTTCGGTCGATACAGACCCGATCAAATCGAATGCCCTCTCCCTCCAAGGTTTTCATCACCAGGTTGTGGATCGGCCAGAAGATTTCTTCCGGATACCCCTCACCTCCTAATCCATCCTGGTTGGTCACCATGACCAACTCAAAATTCATCTCTCTCACGATTCGACCCAGGTAAGTAAATACACCCGGGTAAAACGAAAGTTTTTCTACGGTGTCTATTTGATAATCGGCCGGCTCATGGATCAGGGTGCCGTCCCGGTCAATAAAGAGAACCTTCTTTTTCATGTGCTTTGCATTTGGTTTAGCGTGTCCAGCAATTGTTTGTTTTCTGGTGGTGTTCCCACCGTGATGCGAAGGCAGTTCTCGCATCCGTGTTCTTTACTGCGGTTGCGCACAACCACTCCCCGTTCGAGCAGCTCATCGTACCGTCTTTGAGCGTCGTCCACGCGGATGAGTATGAAATTGGCATCTGTCGGAAACACCTCTTCCACAAAACTGAATTGGGCCAAGGCTTGAGCCAATACGCTACGTTCTTGCAGTACTTCTGAAACTTGGCGTTGGATGCCGTCCCAGGAGGCCAATTGCTCGGTGGCCTTCTTCTGGCTTAGACTATCGATATTATAAGGAGGTTTTATCCTTTTGAGAAGACCAATGATTTCGGGGTGTGCATAGGCAATTCCCAAACGCAAGCCGGCCATACCCCAAGCTTTTGAAAAAGTCTGAGTAACCACCAGGCGCGAAAATTCGCTGAGCCTTTCCAACCAGGACGCCTGAGAGGAAAAATCGATATACGCCTCGTCAATGACTACCAAACCAGGAAAAATCGCCAGTATTTGTTCAATTTCTTCCACCGGAAAGCTGTGTCCTGTAGGATTGTTGGGCGAACAGAACAAAAGCATTTTCAAGCCCGTAGGATTGTCGTCCACTACCTTTTTGATCTCTTCCAACGGTAAACGAAAGCCTGCTTGCAATGGCAACTCTTTGGCCTTGACGTTGTTGATTCCCGCCAGTACTTTGTACATCCCATAAGTGGGAGGCATATAAACCACGGAGTCTTCCCCCGGTTCACAAAACGCCCGATACAACAGATCGAGAATCTCGTCACTTCCGTTTCCGATCAGAATCTTTTCAGTCGCTACCTTTCTGATTGAGCTCAGCTGATCTAAAAGCTGTGGTGGCTGGGGTTGCGGATAGCGGTTAAAACCATTCGCGAAGGGGCTTTCATTGGCATCCAAGAACACATGATCCTGGATTCCCTTAAATTCATCTCGCGCACTGGAATAAGGAGAAAGCTTTTTGACATTCTCCCGGGCCAAGGCCTGAATTTCGTTCGCCTCTACACTCATGATTTGCTATTTAGGTAGTTAAGCCGAACCCGAACCGCTTGTTGGTGACCTTGTAATCCTTCGGCGAGAGCCATTTCTTCAACCACGGGGCCAAGGTTCTGTATTCCCTCTTCACTCAATTTCTGAAAAGTGATCGCTTTGGTAAAACTGTTCAAGTGAACCCCACTGTACTGTTTCGCGTAGCCGTTGGTCGGCAAGGTGTGGTTGGTGCCACTGGCATAATCCCCCGCACTTTCCGGGCTATAGGCTCCCACAAAGACAGAACCTGCATTGTAACAATGATCGACAAAAAAATCTTCGTCTTCACTCATGATAATATAGTGCTCTGGTGCGTAGTCGTTGATAAATGCATTGGCAACTTCCCGGTCTTCAAAGACGACCGCCAGGCTGTTTTGCAAGGCCTTTCGAGCGATTTCAGCACGGGGTAACAGGGCCAGTTGATCTTCTAGCGCCTCTTCAACCCGTGGTAGAATTTCTTCGCTTTGAGCGACCAGGACCACCTGACTGTCTGGACCGTGTTCTGCTTGGCTCAGGAGATCCGCTGCGATAAAGGAAGCGGGAACACTTTCATCTGCAACGACCAGGACCTCACTGGGACCTGCAGGCATGTCAATGGCGACACGGTAACGAGTGGCATATTGCTTCGCTGCAGTCACGTATTGATTCCCGGGTCCAAAGAGCTTGTAGACCGCCGGAACACTTTCGGTTCCCAAAGTAAGCGCCGCTATGGCTTGAATACCCCCCAGGGTAGCAATGGTATCGACTCCACAAAGTTGAGCCGTATACAATATGGCCGGGTGTATTCCCTCCTTTGACGGAGGGGTACACAGTACAATTTCCTTACATCCTGCAATCTTAGCTGGGATCGCCAACATCAAAAGAGTGCTGAACAGCGGTGCGCTACCCCCAGGAATATAGAGCCCGACTTTTTCAATTGGTCTTTGCTCTTGCCAACAGCGAACCCCGGTTTGGGTTTCGACTTCTGTACGAACGCTGATCTGAGCCTCGTGAAAGGCTACTATATTTCGGTAAGCTTGTTGAATGGCTTGCTTGAGGCTCTCGTCCAAAAGTCCTTCAGCCCGCTTGATTTCGTTCGCTGGAAGAAGAAGTTCTTTGGGGCGTACCCCATCAAAGCGTTCACAGTAGTCCCGAAGCGCCTCATCCCCATTTTGGGCGACGGCATCAAAGACTTCTTTTACGGTGGATTGCAGGGTTTCGTAATCGGCTTGTGGCCTTTCCATTAAGACTTCCCAATCCTTTTTTTCTGGTGAAATCAGGGTTTTCATTAGGCGAGCATTTTTTCAATAGGACAAACCAAAATTCCTTCCGCACCGGCATTTTTAAGTTGATCGATTACTTCCCAAAAAGCCTTTTCAGAGATCACCGTGTGGACCGAGTGCCAACCGCTTTCCGCAAGCGGTAATACGGTAGGGCTGCGCATTCCCGGCAAAAGAGCAATGACTTCTTTTAGGCTTTCTTCCGGCACGTTCATCAAAACGTACTTGTTCTGACGGGCCGTTAGAACCGATTGAAGTCGAAACTGCAATTGTTTAAGCAGGGCTGCGCGCTCTTCGTCTATACTCGGAGAAACGGCTAGAACGGCTTCACTTTTTAGCAAGACTTCCACTTCTTTCAGGTTATTCTTAAAAAGGGTACTCCCACTGGAAACGATGTCCACAATAGCGTCCGCCAAACCGATATTTGGTGCGATTTCTACAGAACCACTAATCTTGTGGATATCGGCCTGAATTTGATTCTTTTCTAAAAACTGACGCACGGTTTCGGGGTAAGAACTGGCAATCTTTTTACCATTCAGATCTTCGATTCCTCCGTATTCTGTGGTTTTAGGAACGGCCAAAGAAACCCGGCATTTTGAAAACCCGAGCTTTTCGACAGACTCAATGCCCTGCCCTTTTTCGACCAAAAGGTTCTCCCCGATAATAGCACAGTCAATAACCCCGTCCTTTAGATACTGAGGAATATCTCCGTTACGCAGGTAAAACACCTCAAGCGGAAAATTACGGGAGGAGGCCTTGAGTTGGTCTTTTCCGTTGTCAATTGAAATACCGCACTCTTTGAGGATTTTCAGGGAATCCTCATTGAGTCGGCCACTTTTTTGAATAGCAATTCTGATCTTTTTCATGCACTTTTTAAAAATGAAAAAACCCGTTTGACGCATCAAACGGGTTTCAACTTATTTTGATAAACACAAAAACATCGCTACC
>CAZLGZ010000011.1:24728-26682 GCA_964558965.1 uncultured Flavobacteriaceae bacterium | reverse complement strand
GGAAAGCCTCAGGACACGTCGATGCCTTTAACGATCCCCTGATTGACAACAAAGACTCCAAAAAACGCTACCGTGCAGACGTTTTGATCGAGGACCACGTCGCCAAGATTGAAGGCAAGATCGAAAAGGAAGTGAAAAAGGCAGCCAAGCGATTCGGAGAGGCCTTTGACAAACAACAGTTTTTAGAAACCAATCCCCGCGTGGTCAAGTACCAGGAAGATGCCCAAGCGATTCTCAAGCGTATGGGTAAATCCTTGGAGGAGGAGAATCTTGCTGACGTCAAAGCCTTGATCGAAGAATTGGAGATCACTTGTCCGGTGTCGGGTTCCCGAAACTGGACGGATGTGAAGCAATTCAACCTCATGTTCGGTACCCAAATTGGTGCTTCCGCAGACAGTTCTACGGAGGTGTACCTGCGACCCGAAACGGCCCAGGGAATCTTTGTGAACTTTTTGAATGTCCAAAAGACCGGTCGCATGAAAATTCCTTTCGGAATTGCGCAGACCGGAAAAGCCTTCCGAAACGAGATCGTCGCAAGACAGTTTATCTTCCGTCAGCGGGAATTTGAGCAGATGGAAATGCAGTTTTTTGTTCAACCTGGAAGCCAGAAGAAGTGGTATGAGGAGTGGAAAGAAAAGCGCATGTTGTGGCACCTTTCTTTAGGAATGGGCGAAGACAACTACCGTTTCCACGATCACGAAAAGCTGGCGCATTACGCTGATGCAGCAGCCGATATTGAATTCCGTTTTCCGTTTGGATTTAAAGAATTGGAAGGGATTCACTCCCGAACCGATTTTGATTTGAGTAGTCACGAAGAATACTCAGGTAAAAAACTCCAGTACTTCGATCCGGAGAGCAAGGAGAGCTATGTTCCATATGTGGTCGAAACCTCCATCGGCTTGGATCGTATGTTCTTGGCGGTCTTTTCGAACTCTTTGCAAGAAGAAGAACTGGAAGAAGGCAACAGCCGCACCGTACTCCGATTGCCTGCCGTGCTGGCTCCATTCAAAGTCGCTATCCTGCCTCTTCTCAAGCGAGATGGTCTGCCGGAACTGGCCAAAGAGATTGTGGATGATCTCAAATGGGATATGGCAGTTACTTATGATGAAAAGGATGCTGTGGGAAGACGCTACCGTAGACAGGACGCCATTGGAACGCCCTTCTGTATTACTGTTGATCACCAATCCTTGGAGGATAAAACAGTGACGATTCGCCACCGGGATTCCATGAAGCAAGAACGCGTAGCCTTATCGGATATCAAGGCCACTATTTTGCAAGAAGTAGCCGTGTCGAATTGGTTGAAACGTTTACAGTAAGAACTAGAATCGGAAACCGATAGAGAGACCGGCGCGATAGAGGAAGGTGTCTTGCCCGGGTTCAGCATTTACATTGCGACCAAAGCCTGCGTAGGCCTCTAAAGAGAACTTTTCGCTGGAGGTGGTCACCCATTTGGATCCCATTCCCAAACCAAGCGCAAAGGTGCTGTAGTTCTGGTCAACGGCTAGAATATCTTCGTCTATTCCCGTATAATACATTCCAAAGGCTTCAGCAAAGAACCCAGAACGTGGATCGCGTCCAAAGTAAGCTCTGAACTGAGGACCAATTCCAAAGTCTCCGTTGTAGTCTGTCGCATCGTTATCAAAGTAAATGGTACCCCCAATGGACGTGTCATCACTTAAAAAGTATTCGTAACCTCCTTCCACTGTGGTGGTCACTAAAAATTGACCGATGTTGAATTTTACTTCGTGGCTCGGGCCATACCCTCGACCAACATTTCCGCGAAAAAATTGTGCATGAGTCAAACCGAAGCTCAGGCAGAAGAACAGGAGAAGTACTTTTTTCATGTGTACAGGTTTTGGTTCTACAAGTCGGTGAGTGAGGGGATTCATTTCAAAATTACAGGTTCTGCTGAGTTTAGTACCATTTGCAATGGCTAATTTTGTAGAAATTTTGT
>CAZLGZ010000011.1:0-24628 GCA_964558965.1 uncultured Flavobacteriaceae bacterium | reverse complement strand
CAGGTTCTGCTGAGTTTAGTACCATTTGCAATGGCTAATTTTGTAGAAATTTTGTGAATGAAAATCGTCTCCTATAACATCAATGGAATTCGGGCTGCGCTGGGAAAAGGCTTGGCCGATTGGATTAAGTCAACCGATGCGGATGTCATTTGTTTTCAAGAGATCAAGGCCCTCGAGTCCCAATTTGATACCGGGATCTTTACCGAGTTGGGCTATAAACACCAAAGCTGGTTCTCGGCCGAGAAAAAAGGATACAGCGGAGTGGCTATTTTGAGTAAACAGGAACCCGATCGCGTAGTTCAGGGGATAGACCAGGAGATTTATGACCGGGAAGGCCGAAATCTCCGGGCAGATTTTGGCGATGTTTCGGTGATGAGCATGTACCTGCCTTCAGGGACCAATACCGACCGATTGGAGTTTAAATTCGCTTATATGGACGAGATTCAGCGCTATGTAAACGAAGTCCGAAAGGAGCGGCCTCATTTGATTGTTTGCGGTGACTACAACATTTGCCACAAAGCCATCGATATTCACGATCCCGTTCGCAACAAAAAAGTATCTGGTTTCTTGCCGGAAGAAAGGGAGTGGCTGGAAAACTTTATCCAAAGCGGATTTATCGACACCTTCCGTCATTTCAATGAAGAACCCCACCAATACACCTGGTGGAGTTACCGTGCCAATTCCCGTGCCAATAACAAGGGATGGCGCCTGGATTATGCCATGGCCGATAAGCGTTTAGAAGAGCGATTAAAGCGAGCGCTGATTCTTTCGGAAGCCAAACACAGTGACCACTGTCCTGTTTTACTTGAACTCGCTGATTAGACGACAAAACTGCTATGAAATACAACTTTATTCCCAACACCAATATTCGAGTAAGCCGCATCTGCCTGGGCACCATGACCTGGGGAAGACAGAACAGTATCGAAGAGGCTTTCGAACAAATGGACTACGCCCTGGAAGAAGGCGTTAACTTTTTTGATACCGCTGAGCTCTACCCCGTGCCGGCGAAAAAAGAACTCTATGCCGTTACCGAAGAATTCATAGGCAAGTGGTTTAAAGAAAGAGGCAACCGAAGTGAGGTCATTTTGGCTTCCAAAATAGCTGGGCCTGCACCTTTTACCAAGCACATCCGTACCACAGGGTTTAGTCCGGATTCTATTCGTGAAGCTGTTGATGGAAGTCTGCAGCGTCTACAGACGGATTACCTGGATTTATACCAGCTGCACTGGCCGGAGCGCGTGACCAACTACTTTGGTCAGCGTGGGTTTCCGGATGCGGAAGACGATGCCTGGCAAGACAATATCCACCAAGTACTGGAGACCCTATCCGAGCTGGTTGCAGACGGAAAAATTCGCCATATTGGGATTTCCAACGAAACTCCTTGGGGTACTATGCGCTACCTGGAAGAACACAAGGTCCACAGCAACCTGCCTCGTGTCTTGACCATTCAAAACCCTTATTGTCTGCTCAACCGATTATTCGAAGTGGGCTTGTCTGAGATCTGCTTGCGTTCAAAGATTGGACTCTTGCCCTACTCCCCTCTCGGCTTTGGTGTTTTGAGTGGTAAGTATTTGGGTGGGGTCATGCCCAGAAAATCCCGTCTGAGCTTATTTCCAAACTACAATCGATACAGTGGCGAGACCGCTGTTTTGGCCACCGAGGCCTATGCAGAGGTAGCGAAAAAGCACGGCTTGAGTCTGGCTCAGATGAGCTTGGCCTTTGTCAATACCCGTTCTTTTGTAACGAGTAATATCATAGGTGCGACAACCATGGAGCAGCTAAAAGAGAATATTGCAAGTATCGATATTTCACTTAGCAAAGAGCTGTTGGAAGACATTGAAGCGGTACACCAGAAATACCCCAATCCGGCACCTTAATTCTCGGAGGCGCGTTTTTGAAACAAGAAAGGAAGCACTTCTTCCAGTTTGGTGATTTGTACGACCTCTATCGCTTCGCTCTTGATCTCGGATCGTGGAGAACGGGCTACAAAAATGCGTTCAAAGCCTAATTTGGCCGCTTCAGAGATGCGCTGGTCCAGACGTTGAACAGGACGCACCTCGCCGGCCAATCCAATTTCCGCAGCAAAACATTGATTTTTGGCTAAGGGCGTATCGACATTACTCGATAAAATAGCAGCAACCACGGCCAAATCCAAGGCGGGATCTTCAATGCGTATTCCGCCGGTGAGGTTGAGGAAAACATCCTTGGCTCCTAATTTAAATCCGGCCTTTTTTTCCAGAATAGCAAGCAGCATATTCAGGCGTTTTGCATTGAAACCGGTCGCAGAGCGCTGAGGAGTACCATAGACGGCTGTGCTGACCAGTGCTTGTACTTCCACCAAAAGGGGGCGCATCCCTTCAACAGTTGCGGCCACAGCACTGCCACTTAACGATTGACTATTGCTAGAAAGCAAGAGTTCAGAAGGGTTTTTGACCGGTAACATACCATTGGACCGCATCTCGTAAATACCCAATTCCGAAGTGCTCCCAAAACGGTTTTTAAGAGAGCGTAAAATGCGGTAGATATAGTGGCGGTCTCCCTCAAACTGGAGAACGGCATCCACCATGTGTTCTAATAATTTCGGTCCGGCAATCGATCCCTCTTTGGTAATGTGACCCACCAGAAGAACGGGTGTGGCGGTTTCTTTCGCGTACTTGATTAATTCCGCCGTGCTTTCTCGTATTTGAGAAATGCTCCCGGCCGCAGCATCGATATAATCGGTGTGTATGGTCTGAATCGAATCGATGATGACCAGATCGGGTTGCAGTTTTTCGGCATGAGCAAAAATGGCCTGGGTCCGTGTTTCAGCAAGCAAGTAGCAATCTTCGGCTGTAATGCCCATGCGGTCTGCCCGCATTTTAATTTGCTGCGCACTTTCCTCCCCGGATATATAGAGGGTTTTAAGAGGAAGCTGTAAGGCCATCTGAAGGAGGAGGGTACTTTTTCCGACCCCGGGTTCTCCTCCTATAAGGACCAGAGAACCGGGTACCAATCCACCACCCAATACCCGGTTGAGTTCTTCATCCGGCATGGCAATTCGCTGGTACTGTTGGTTTTCTACTTCCTGAATTCGGCGGGGAATACTGGCGTCCTTGGCCGTGCCTCGAGCGGTTGGAGCAGAGGACCAGCCCTTTTTATCAGGACGCTGAACCACTTCTTCAACAACGGTGTTCCACTCTTTACAAGAAGTGCATTGTCCTACCCATTTGGGGTAGGAGGCGCCACAGTTTTGGCAAAAAAAGGAAGTTTTGACTTTGGCCATACAAGGCGCAAAGATAGAATACTCCCCGCAGCCGGAGAGCATAAAGAGTCAGGCATTAATAACCAAAGTCGTCTTTGATGGCTGCAATTTTATCGTAAGCGGCCTCTTTGGTCAAGAAGTCAATTTCGTTTTTCTGGTAGGCTTTTTCAAAAGCGCGAAGGGCTTTTTTTACCTCGCCCATATACTCGAAGTACTCTCCCTGCAGGTAGTCTCCCATCATGGTTTCTGGCCATTGCCTTTTGCAGATTTCCGCCAATTCTTTCAGAGATTCAAAATCCTCTTTTTTCTCACTCGCTGCATAAATAGCCATGATGTCGTTGAGTTCATAAGGCTTCTTAAAGCCCAGTAACTCTTCAATCATTTCGTATTTGTGGTAGAGGTACTGAATCGCCGGGTCATTGGACGTCAGGATTTCTTTCTTGTATTCCATCGGGGTGATGGGACGAAAGAGTTTAAAGACGTTGTCAAAAGCTTTACTAATGCCGTAGGCCACAATGGTCGTGTGGTCTGGGGCTTCGTATTGATCAAAGTAGTAGTGCAATCCTTCGCGCTGAATGGAAGCGATGGATTGGTTCATTTGCAGAATGCGTTGGCGATCTGCGGTGGGTTCTTTTTCGAGAACAAGGTTGTAGAAGATCTGTTGGGAGTGATCCAAAAGACGCGAGGGAATCAAATTTTCCATCTCATTCGGCAACACAGGTGAAATGCTCAAATAGGCTGTAAAGAGAGAGCGATCGCCGTAGAGAAAAAAGTTCCCCAAAGCTGCTGATCGATCGTAACCGATAAACATTTTAAAAGGAGCGATTGAATAATTTTTTTCGCAATACGGCAGGACCTCTTTTTCTAAAAACGAGTAAAAAGCGTCAGAATCCTGCGTCAGGTAACCGTTATTCGGATCAAAGCTGAAATCCCTTTCGCGCAAGTACTCCTCCTCGTGGTCAATACCAACGATGATGGAATTGGGCATACGGTCATTGCGGTGATAGAACCGAGCATTGGCTACCACCATATCAAAGAGGTACTCGGCGTCCAACACCAAAATCAAAGGATAGGTTTTGGCTTCGTCATAATCCTCTGGCAGACTGATCCGGACCGATCTTTCTTCCTGTAAATAATAGGATTCTAGGGTTTCTTTTTGGGTTTGGGCCAGAAGGGTGCCGCTCGAAAAGAGGGCCAAGACCATTGCTAATACTCTCATGAATGAACTAGTTCCGTGTACCATGCAATAACGGAAGAAGCAGGAAGGATATTGCTCCAAAAACAACCACCATGAGGGTTTGCGCAATCCACATGATCCAGCCAAAGGCATTCCCTGAAACGGGGTCAATTCCATAGAGACTGAGAGCGCCGCTCACAGCAATGGGATACAGGCCAATGCCACCGTTGGTCGCTGTCATGGCGAAGGCCCCTGCGACAAAGGCAACAAGTAGTTCAGACAGGCTTAAACCGACTGTTTCTGCTACCGTGTATTTAATTACCCAGAACATCGCAATGTAGGCCACCCAAATAAAAATCGTATGCCCCCAAAAAGCCAGTTGATTTTTCATTTTGAAGACACTGGTAATCCCGCTCATCAAGCCGTCCAAAAAACCGCGCAGTTTAATGGCCAATGGGGATTGGGATTTCTTGAGGATTCGAATGCCGATCCAGAGGCCAATAATTCCTCCCGCCAAAAGCCCGAGGGCAGCGAGCAGGCCAAAGCCTTGTTGGTTCAGGTAGTCTAAAATAACGGAGGTCTGCAGGATCAATGCGACCCCGATGACCAAGAAGAGCATGAGCAAGTCGATGACTCTTTCGGTCACAATGGTTCCGAAACCTTTTTCAAAAGGGACGCCTTCATAGGTAGTCAAGGCTGTTGCACGAAGCACCTCACCCGAACGAGGAATTCCCAGATTGGCCAGGTAGGCCATGAGAATTAAGAAAATGTTGCTGCTTAATTTGGGTTTATACCCCAGAGGAGCTAACAAATAGTTCCATCGAATCGCCCTTGAAATATGGCTCGCCACTCCGATCAATACGGATAAAGTAACCCATAATAAGGGTGCCTGTGAAATATAGTGGACCACTTGTTTGCGGTCTTCTTCCGAGGTCGATAAATAGGAGTAGGCAATCAATCCAAACCCCAAGGCCAGGGGGACAATTGTCTTTAGGATTTTTGCTACGCGAGGATTCAAAATTATTTCAGAAGATTGGTCGCTTCATCGGGGAATACCAAGCGAGGTTGAAATACCTTGGCTTCTTCCACAGGCATCCAGGCGTAGGTGATTAAAATCAGGACATCTCCTACAGCTACTTTGCGAGCGGCCGCTCCATTGAGGGTGATCTCACCGCTGTTGCGAGGCCCAGGAATGGCATAAGTCTCGAGGCGTTCACCATTGTTGTTGTTGACAATCTGAACTTTTTCACCACGGATAATGCCAGCGGCATCCATCAAGTCTTCATCGATGGTAATACTACCGATATAATTCAAGTCAGCGCCTGTGCACTGTACCCGGTGAATTTTTGATTTGACAACTTCTATCTGCATCTGTGCGAAATTAGTGTTTTAATTGAGGGCGATATTGTCAATCAGTCGCACGCCTTCAGAGTAAACGGCAATAAAGGCTCGGTATTTTTGACCCGCTTGTCTTTTCATGAGCGGGGTTAACGTATGGGCATCAGCAATTTCAAAATACTCCAACTCGAGGCTTTCTTCTTCTTGAAACTGTTGGACAACCCACTGATTGAGCTCTTCCGCATTCTTTTGGTCGAACTGATCTCTCGCCACTTTCAGTATTGCATAAATCATTCCAGCTTTTTCCCTGGCAGTCGGACTCAGGCGTTCATTGCGTGAACTGCGGGCTAGACCATGCTCCTCTCGCTCGATCGGGCAACCGACAATATCTACATCAATTCCTTGTAAATCAACGAGTTTGCGTATGATTTGTAGTTGTTGAAAGTCTTTTTCACCAAAATAGGCACGGTGTGGAATGCAGATTTCAAAGAGTCGTTCTACCACGGTGCCAACCCCGTCAAAATGTCCGGTTCTGAATTCGCCTTCCATGACTTTTTCCAAGCCTTCGAAGTTGTACTGCTTGGATTCCATCTTTTGGGGATAAACTTCCTTGGCTGTAGGTGCGAAAACAAGAATGTCGGAAGCTATTTCCTCTATGAGCTTGACATCTTCCTCTAATTGGGCAGGGTACTTCTGCAAATCGTCCTCTTTGTCGAATTGAGTGGGGTTCACAAAAATGCTCACGACGACAAGGTCATTCTCTTCCAAGGCTTTACGCACAAGGGAGAGGTGTCCGGAATGCAGGGCGCCCATGGTTGGAACAAAACCGATGGATTGACCTTCGGCCCTCGCCTTGAGTAAGGGTCTTTGGAGTGTATCAACCGTGTAAAAAAGGGCCATTTCCGAGATTAAAAGCGTGCAAAAATACCATAAATACTGGAATTCCTCATAAATTTTGTATTTTTGCCGCTACGCTTTTCGATGAACAAAAAGACCACTGTATGAATGGCAAAAAGATATTGTTTGTATCTTCTGAACTAGTCCCTTACCTGCCCGAGAACCAAGTTTCCTTAATGTCTTACGAAGCCCCTAGAATGGTGAACAGCAATGGTGGGCAGATTCGTATTTTCATGCCGCGCTACGGAAATATCAACGAGCGCCGTCACCAATTGCACGAGGTTATCCGCTTGTCCGGAATGAACCTGGTGATCAATGACATGGACATGCCTCTGATTATCAAGGTGGCTTCTATCCCTCGCGAACGCATTCAGGTCTACTTCATCGACAACGAGGAGTACTTCAAAAGAAAGTCTACCTTTTTCGACAAGGACGGTAACTTGCACGAAGACAATGACGAACGTGCGATCTTCTTTGCCAAAGGCGTGGTAGAGACTGTGAAAAAACTCAACTGGTCGCCGGACATTATTCATGTTCACGGCTGGCTGGCTTCTTTGGTACCCTTATACCTAAGAGAATTTTACAAAGACGAACTCTTGTTTGCTGACAGTAAGATCGTCACCTCTGTATACGACAAAGGATTTGATGGAGAGCTGAGTTCTACAGCCCTAGAAAAAATCACCTATGACGGTATTTCGGAGGAGCATATCAGCGAACTTAAAAGCCCCGACTATAATAATTTGTTAAAGGTAGCTGTCAGGTATTCTGATGCGGTTATTTTAGCCAGCGAGCAAGTGCCTGAGCCGGTTTCGGACTTTGCAAAGTCCCTTGACAAACCTGTTCTGCCTTTCGTGTCTTTTCAGGAGACCGAAGAAGCCTACGCTCAGTTTTACGAAACAGAAGTATTAAAGTAGTCTCATGCAGCGCTTATCGGGTCTAAAGCAACTGTCGCTTTTATTATTCAGTATTTTATTGATGTTCTCTTCTTGTAAGGAGGACCTTGTTACCATTGGTGAAGGTGTCATTGGTGGAGAACCTTTTAACACCGACAAAGCGGTGTATGAAGTGAGTTTGTCCAACAACAGACTCACTACGGTTCAAACCAACAGACTACCGCTCTACCAGTTGGGGAACTTTACCGATCCGATCTACGGGACTACCCGAGCGCGGATTGTTACCCAAGTTCAAATTCCTGCAAGCGATCCGACTTTTGGAGACTTGCCACAGGCAACTGAAGTGCTGATGGATAACACTGGTATTTTAGATACTTTGCCCGAGAACGAAGAAGTTACCGCCGTATATCTTTATCTGCCTTTTCAAACAGAGCCGGGTAGTGGAGATACCGATAACGATGGGGTACAGAACGATTTTGACGTTGATCCGACCAGTGCCGATAGTGATTCGGATGGTGATGGTTTAACCGATGGAGAGGAACGCGTTCAAGGTACAGATCCGCTGAATCCGGATACGGATGGAGATGGTATTATTGATGCGGATGATGAAGAGACCATTGCCAATAATTTCGCCCGTAGTTTTTCTTTAGACAGTATTTACGGTCAACGCGATATGCCTTTCCGGGTAAGAGTAGAAGAAAACACCTTCTTCCTGAGAGATCTTGATCCAAACAACAATTTTGAGGAAGACCAGACGTATTTCTCTGATTTGGATCTAACCGCCTTTGCCGGGCAGGTTCTCTTTGATGGAGAACTCGAAATCAGTGCGGAACAAATTGTCTTTTTCCAGGAAGACGCAGAAGACACAGAAGATATTGACGAGTCCACACTCCTCGATAATGCGCGTACTCTAGCTCCTGGGCTCCGAATTCCATTAGATACCGATTTTTTCCAGCAAAATTTATTGGATCAGGAAGGGCAGACCTCCCTATTGAGTCAGTCGAACTTCCGCGATTTCTTCAGAGGCCTGCAGATCAGTATTGACGCTTCTGATGACATCATGTTGCTCTTTGATCTTACGGAAGCCAATATCACGGTGGAATACCAGTACGACGATATCAATAACAACGGAACGACGGAGGATACCACAGACGATTTTATCGAGAAAGACGAAAGAACCTATACCCTTAATCTTTTGACCGGTAATATTCTGGGAATTGGAGGCAACGCCGTCAATCAGTATACTTCAGAGAATTTTCCGGTCGATATTGAAAGCACGATTGCGACAGGAACAGACGATTCTCGTTTGTTTTTAAAGGGAGGGGCAGGAACATTTGCCGAAATCCAACTCTTTGGAGACGAGGCTACTTCAGACGCCACCATCGAAGAAATCCGAGCAAACAATTGGGTGATCAATGAGGCGAATCTGATCTTTTATGTCGATCGCGACCGCCTGACTTCCGTTGGAGGAACGGTAGAACCCCCTCGTTTGTATTTGTACAATGCGGAAACCAATCAGCCCTTGTACAATATCATTACCGAATTGACTTTTACCGATACGCCTTTAGGACGTTTTCAGAACTACGGCGGTATCTTGGAAGAAGAGGGAGGAACAGGGTTGCGCTACAATGTTCGCATTACGGAGCATTTGAATAACATCATTGTTCGCGATTCCGCCAATGTGCCACTACGGGTTGTTCTATCGGCCGATATTTTGAATGTCGCTACCCGAGAAGCCAATGAGGCAGGAGCTACGGAGCAGGTGGATATTCCGATTATGACCACCATCACTCCCCTTGGAACGGTGCTTATTGGCCCCAATCCAGAGGCCGCTTTGGAGGACAAACGCCTTCAATTGCAGCTCTTCTATACCGAAGCGAACTAGGTTTTCGTAGCGAGAGAATATTAAAACTTCCTTTTTCGGCGTTAATCCTCTGAGAAACTTCAAATTGTTTCAAAGGAATCGTTTATTTTACGGTTTATTTCGGCAACCTAAAGCAGAAAGATCATGTGTGGAATCGTAGGTTATATCGGCCCAAGAGAGGCATATCCTATTTTGATAAAAGGACTGCAAAGACTCGAATATAGGGGTTACGATAGTGCGGGAGTAATGCTCTACGACGGGGAGCAAATCCACCTTTCCAAAACCAAAGGAAAAGTAGAAGACCTTAAAAAGAGGGTAGAACAAGAAATTCCAACTGCAGGAAATCTCGGTCTTGGGCACACCCGATGGGCGACCCACGGGGTTCCAAACGATGTGAATGCCCACCCACAGGTCTCTAACTCCGGAGATTTAGTAATCATCCACAACGGTATTATCGAAAACTATGGTGCCATTAAGAAGGCACTTCAGGATCGAGGGTATACCTTTGAATCAGATACCGATACCGAGGTGCTCGTCAACCTCATAGAAGAAGTCAAGAAGAGCGAAGGAGTAAAGCTGGGTAAGGCAGTACAAATCGCCTTGAATCAGGTTTATGGAGCCTATGCCATCGCCGTTTTTGATCGCAACAAACCGAACGAAATCGTCGTGGCTAAGCTGGGAAGTCCTTTGGCCATTGGCCTGGGAGAAGACGAGTTTTTTGTCGCTTCCGACGCTTCCCCTTTTATAGAATTCACCAACAACGCCATCTATCTCGATGATGGAGAGGTAGCTATTATCCGTCCAGGCAAAGAGATTAAACTGCGCAAGGTTGAGGGAGACACGGTGGTCTATCCCAACATCATGGAGTTGCAGATGAGCCTGGAAGAAATTGAAAAAGGAGGCTATGATCACTTTATGCTTAAAGAGATTTATGAGCAGCCTCGAGCCATCCAAGACACCTACCGCGGACGCTTACTAGCGGATCAAGGTCTGGTGCGTATGGCGGGAATTGATAACCACCTCGAAAAATTTACCAACGCGGACCGCATCATCATTGTCGCTTGCGGAACTTCTTGGCATGCCGGCTTAGTAGCGGAGTATATTTTTGAAGATTTAGCGCGCATCCCGGTGGAAGTGGAGTACGCTTCTGAATTCCGTTACCGCAATCCGGTGATCACCCCTAATGATGTGGTTATTGCCATTTCGCAATCCGGGGAAACCGCCGATACGCTTGCGGCCATAAAATTGGCAAAAGAAAAAGGCGCCTTCGTTTTTGGAGTCTGTAATGTAGTTGGGTCATCCATTGCCAGAGAAACCCATGCAGGGGCTTACACCCATGCAGGGCCAGAAATTGGAGTAGCTTCAACTAAGGCCTTTACTACCCAGATTACGGTATTGACCTTGATCGCTTTAAAATTAGCGAAAGAGAAGGGTGTATTTTCTGAATCTGAGTTCCACGAAATGTTGACTCAATTAGAGGGTGTTCCTGGAAAAGTAGAGCGAGCTCTGCAATCGAATGACTTGATTGAAGCCATTGCCGAAGTCTACAAAGACTCGACCAACTGCCTTTATTTGGGGCGCGGATACAATTTCCCTGTTGCTTTGGAGGGGGCTCTTAAGCTGAAGGAGATCAGCTATATACATGCAGAAGGTTATCCGGCTGCTGAGATGAAGCACGGCCCAATTGCTTTGATTGACGAGATGATGCCGGTTGTAGTCATCGCTACCCGAAAAGGCCATTACGAAAAAGTAGTCAGTAACATCCAGGAGATTAAATCCAGACAGGGAAAAATTATCGCTGTGGTCTTTGAAGGGGACGAATCCGTCAAAGAATTGGCCGATCACGTCGTGGAAGTGCCGGCCACCTCTGAGCCTCTTTCTCCGCTGGTAACCACCATTCCTTTGCAGTTGCTTTCTTACCATATTGCCCTGATGAGAGGATGCAATGTGGACCAGCCCAGAAACCTGGCAAAATCAGTTACAGTAGAATAATCTCAATAATTGTATAAGAATTTTTTGATTTTCTGCGTTTTATAGCGCGGGGATTATAAAAAATTTATATGCATGCATAGTATTTTTTGATTTTTACCGTGCTATGCTGTGAAATTTTGGTATCTTACCCGCACTGATTAACACCGATTTAAAACTTACTTAACAAAGAAAAGTCATCATGAAAAATTTCTTTATGGTCCTGTTTGTTCTAGCAGGCTGGACTAGCGCCTTCGGGCAAACTACCGTACGCGGGAAGGTAGTAGACGCCAACAACGAGCCCATTCCCGGTGCAAACGTCGTTATTGTCGGGAAGGCCGAAGGTGCCGTAGCCGATTTCGATGGAAATTTTGTGCTACAGACAGAAGAAACTCCGCCGTTCACAGTGCGTGTCACCAGTATTGGTTTCACTGAAAAGACGGTAGAAATTACACAAAGCATTCAGGAAATCACTGTTGTTTTGGAGGAAGCTTCAACAGCACTTGACGAGATTGTTATCTCGGCTTCGAGAACTCCGGAAAGAATTTTCGAGTCGCCTGTATCTGTAGAGCGATTTGGATTAAAAGAAATTAGAAATACCACAGCACCCTCTTTTTACGACGGTCTTCAAAACTTAAAAGGAGTTGACATCAACACCAACAGTTTGACTTTCCAGTCGGTAAACACCAGAGGTTTTGCCACTTTTGCCAACGTGCGTTTTATGCAGTTGGTTGACGGTATGGACAACACTGCACCAGGTCTGAACTTCGTACTGGGTAACCTGGTGGGTATGTCCGAACTGGACGTACAAAGTGTTGAGATTCTGCCTGGAGCCTCTTCTGCACTTTACGGTGCTGGAGCCTTCAACGGGATCCTTTTTATGCGCTCTAAAAGTCCTTTCGATTTCCAAGGACTAAGTGCTTACGTTAAAACAGGGATCACTTCACAGGAAACAGCCGGTGATAACACCTACTACGATTTTGGTATTCGCGCCGCTCACGCATTCAGTGATAAGTTCGCGGTTAAAGCCAACATCTCTTACTTGCGTGGTGAGGATTGGCATGCGAATAGCCTGATTGATTTGAACAACCCAGGACAAGGGCGCGAAAACCCAAACTACGACGGTATCAACGTTTATGGTGATGAGGTAGCGACTACTTTGAATTTTGACCTTTTGGCTGGTCTTCCTTCAGGAACCCTTGGTTCTAGTGTGGTTAGCCGAACAGGTTATGAAGAAGCTGATTTTGCGAACTACAATGCAGAGAGCTTGAAAACAGATTTTTCTGTTCACTACCGCCCTTTTGGTGACGACCTGGAATTAATTTACAACGGACGTATTGGACGTGGTACAACGATTTATCAAGGTGCTAACCGTTACGCGGTAACAGGTTTCAGCTTGCAGCAGCACAAGATTGAGTTGAAGAACGACAATTTCTTCATCCGTGCATACCAGGTTTCTGAGGATTCAGGAAACGCTTACGATACGCGATTCGCGGCCATCAACGTAAACCGCCGTTGGAAAGGTGATGTAGCTTGGTTTACCGATTATGCCACTGCATTTATCGGAGCTCGACTTGGAGTTGGAACAGGTGTTCAACTTTCAGAAGAGCAGGCTCACGCTGCTGCTCGTGGCTTTGCGGATCAAGGTCGTTTCATTCCAGGAACTCCACAATTCCAATCTGCCTTTAACGAGGTTATTGCGGACGGAGATTTGACTACGGGAGCGAAGTTTATCGACAACACAAAATTCCGCCACATCAACGGTAACTACAATTTGGCTCACTTGATTGATGACTGGGCTGATCTCCAAATCGGGGGGTCTTACCGTGAGTATGAATTAAATTCAAGTGGAACGATTTTCACTGATTTTGATGGTCCAATCCGTTACAACGAATACGGTGCATACGCTCAGTTGCAAAAGAAATTTGTTGACGATCGTTTGAAGTTAACGGCTTCTGCTCGTTACGATAAAAATGAGTTCTTCGATGGATTTGTTTCTCCTCGTCTGTCTCTTGGATACACCCTTGGCGAGAACAGAAACCACAACATCCGTGCTTCGGTTCAGCAAGGTTTCCGTAACCCAACGACTCAGGATTTGTTTATCGGATTGAATGCCGGTTCTGCCATCTTGGTTGGATCTGCTCCGACGAACTTGGATCGTGATGTAAGAACCTTTGACGTAAGTGCTGGTGGACAGGCTTTCACTGGGTCTCCAACCGTTCAAGTTACAGGTCGTTCTGCTTATGAGAATGCCTTTACTTTGGCTTCTGTCCAAGCAGGAACGCCTATGGCGGCTAACCCTGGATTAGTTCAACCTGAAGAAATCACAGCTTACGAAGTAGGTTACCGTGCGCAGATCAACAGAAAAGTTAGTGTTGATTTGAGTGGATACTTCAACAGTTACAGCAACTTTATCGCCAACGTAACCACATTGGTTCCATTTTACGGGCAAGTAGGGGATAACAGCCTTTCCTTATTGGCTTTGCAGAACGGTGATTTCCAGGCATACCAAGCGTACACCAACTCTACAGTGGACATCAACTCTTATGGTGCTACCTTGGGTATTGACGCTAACATTGGAGGATTTGACGTTGGAGGTAGCTATACCTACACCAAGTTGGATTACGATGAAGCAGCTAACCCTGATTTACGTACCAACTTCAACACCCCTGAGCACAAGTTTAAGTTGAGTTTTGGTAAAACGGATCTATTCAAAAACTTTGGATTTGGAATCAACTACCGTTGGAGTGATGACTTCTTCTGGGAAGCGTCTTTTGCCGATGGTGAAGTTCCTTCATTCTCAGTATTGGATGCTCAGATCAACTTCCAAGCGCCAAAAATTAAGTCTGTTTTCAAGGCAGGTGGATCTAACCTTCTTGGTGAGGAGTACTTCACCGCTGTAGGTACCGGTAACATCGGTTCTATCTACTACGTGTCTTGGACGATTAACCCATAATAATTGGGATAGAATTAAGGAAAGAAAGGAGGCTGATTTTCAGCCTCCTTTTTTTATATAGAATTCTTTCAAGAGCTTTCTTATTGAATAAGGAATGCTATATATTTGCAGCCTGAAAACAGTCGCTATTCGTTTTGGACTTATACGGCTGATACACAAGCTTCAAAACCGCAAAAAATGACCCAGATTACAGGCAAAGTAGCCCAAATCATTGGCCCGGTGATCGATGTAGAATTCGACTCCGGTGTAGAAATCCCAAAAATCTACGACTCTCTAGAAGTAAAAAGAGAAGACGGATCCACACTTGTATTGGAAGTTCAGTCTCACATTGGTGAGAACACTGTTAGAACCATTTCGATGGACTCTACAGATGGTTTGAGCCGAGGTACTGCTGTAAACGTTACCGGTAACGCTATCCAGATGCCGATCGGTGATGCTGTTTACGGACGTCTTTTCAATGTAATTGGAGATGCGATCGATGGAATGGAAAACCTGCCAAAAACAGGTGATCAAGGATTGCCAATTCACCGCGAAGCTCCAGCATTTGACGAGCTTTCTACTTCGACTGAAGTTCTCTTCACGGGAATCAAAGTTATCGACCTGATCGAGCCTTACGCTAAAGGGGGTAAGATTGGATTGTTCGGAGGTGCCGGTGTAGGGAAGACGGTATTGATTCAGGAATTGATTAACAACATCGCCAAAGGACACGGTGGTCTATCGGTGTTTGCTGGTGTTGGTGAAAGAACTCGTGAAGGAAATGACCTTCTCCGTGAGATGTTGGAATCCGGAATTATCAAGTACGGTGACGACTTCATCCACAGTATGGAAGAAGGAGGATGGGATCTTTCTAAAGTAGATAAAGAGGCGATGAAGGAGTCTAAAGCGACTTTCGTTTTTGGACAGATGAATGAGCCTCCCGGAGCACGTGCACGTGTGGCGCTATCCGGATTGACCATTGCAGAATACTTCCGCGACGGAGCAGGAGACGGACAAGGAAAAGACGTTCTTTTCTTTGTCGATAACATTTTCCGCTTTACTCAGGCAGGTTCTGAGGTGTCAGCCCTTCTAGGACGTATGCCTTCTGCGGTAGGTTACCAACCAACTCTCGCTACAGAGATGGGTGCGATGCAGGAACGTATTACCTCCACCAAAAGAGGATCCATTACATCGGTACAAGCGGTTTACGTACCAGCGGATGACTTGACTGACCCTGCGCCAGCGACAACCTTTGCTCACTTGGATGCAACAACAGTACTTTCAAGAAAGATTGCAGAGCTCGGAATCTACCCTGCGGTAGATCCATTGGATTCAACTTCTCGTATTTTGACACCGGAGATCTTGGGTGACGAGCACTACGGTTGTGCCCAGCGCGTGAAAGAGCTTCTTCAACGCTACAAGGAATTGCAAGATATCATCGCGATTCTTGGTATGGAAGAACTTTCAGAAGAAGATAAATTGGCGGTAGCTCGTGCACGTCGTGTACAGCGTTTCCTTTCTCAGCCTTTCCACGTGGCAGAGCAGTTTACGGGTATCCCAGGATGCTTGGTAGACATCAAGGACACCATCAAAGGATTTAATATGATTATGGATGGAGAATTGGATCACCTTCCAGAATCTGCTTTCAACCTCAAAGGAACAATCGAAGATGCGATTGAAGCCGGAGAGAAAATGTTGGCTGAAGCCTAAACAAGCTGCTGAATATGCATTTAGAAATTGTATCACCAGAAGCCACCTTGTTTTCAGGAGACGTCGTTTCAGTAACGGTTCCTGGATTGATGGGTGAGTTCCAAATGTTAGAAAACCACGCTCCTATCGTATCACTATTGACCGAGGGAGATGTCAAAATCCAAGGCGATATTCGTATCGAAGAGGAATTTGAGGACCGTTTTACTTCAGGAGCTCAAGGCCAAAAGGTGTTGAAAATCAGAAGCGGCACTTTGGAACTGAAGGACAACCGTATTGTCCTCCTGGCCGACTGATACAGGCAATATACAAACCATCGAACCCGGCCCAAGGCCGGGTTTTTTTGTTAAGGAATGAAAAGAACACCGAAAAAACTCAGCCAAAGACTGGAAGAGCGCCGTTCCCGTGGAGGAATGCGCAAGCTCTCCTTGCAGGGAGAGTTGGTGGATTTTTCGTCCAACGATTATTTGGGTTTTGCTACGGACCCACCTCCCATCGCGATGAAAGAGCCCAATGGGCATTGGGGAGCTACCGGGTCTCGTTTATTGACGGGACACCACCGGGCCTATGAAGAGCTGGAGAAGAGCCTGGCGCAATTTTACAGAGCTTCGGATGCCTTGGTCTTCAATTCCGGTTATGACGCCAATATGGGCCTATTATCGGCCCTCCCGCAAAAAGGGGATTTGGTCTTGTACGATCAGTTATCGCATACCAGTATCCGGGAAGGACTTCGGCTAAGCGAAGCCAAGACCTTTAAGTTCCCACACAACGATTTGCAGGCCTTAGAGAAATTGGCCAAGCGTTGGAAAGATAAAGTAGAGGGGGATTGTTACCTGGTGACCGAGTCCGTCTTTTCGATGGATGGAGACAGCCCGGATCTCAAAGCCATGGCCCACTGGTGCGAAAAGAACAATTTTTACTGGATCCTGGACGAGGCCCACGGAACCTTTGCCGGACAAGGACGGGGCATGGCCGTAGAACAGGGTATTGAAAAATTAGTGTTCGCTCGCCTGGTCACCTTTGGCAAGGCGATTGGGGGTCACGGAGCTTGTGTTCTGGGATCTGAGGAGTTGAAAGACTACTTGATCAATTTTGCTCGGCCACTGATTTATACGACCGCTTTACCTCCTGGACAATTGCGATTTTTACAAGCCATTCATAAGGTTCGGGAAGGACAAGAAGGAGAAGAAAGAGCCAGAACCCTGGCGAACCGAATTTTGTATTTCAGAGAGGGGGTTCATCAGCGGCATTTAGGTTCCCATGTGTCCACGAATGCGGGCCCTATTCAATGGATCAGTACCCCGGGGGAAGAAGCCGTGTTGACCTTGGCAGAAAGGTTTCGGGCAGCAGGTTTCGATATTCGAGCGATCAGACCCCCTACGGTACCCCAAGGAGGAGAACGTCTTCGTATTTGCTTACACGCTTTCAATACAGAAGAACAGATCGATCAAATCCTCAGTATACTTGTAGAAGCATTGCGCCATGAGTAAGAAAAGAAAAGTAGTTCAGTCCTTTGATTTTGGAAGTGAAGCCCAAGTCCTAAAGTCCCGCTTGGAGTCCGAAGGTATCGAGGTCTTTCTGAGGGATGAGGCTATTTTGGCCAATGATCCCTTTATCAGTGAAGCGATCGGTGGAGTCAAGCTCGAGGTCTATGAAGTGGATTACGAGAAGGCCAAAGCCATTTGGGATGAGCTGAGGATCTATGCGACCGATGAAGAGGGCCGGCCGCTACAATGCCCCAACTGCGGCGCGTGTAAGTATGAGGCCGTCTACCTCGAAAAGTCCTGGTTTTACAGACTTTTTCCTTTTTTCCAAGACCCTGTTTACGAATGCCAACAATGCGGAACGAGAAGCCGCAATCCCCTACCCAAAGCTGACGATGATGAATAACACTGTTTTTGTTACCGGAATTTCTACGGAGGTAGGCAAGACGATGATTTCGGCAATTGTGACTGAAAGCCTGCAGGCTGATTATTGGAAGCCTGTACAAGCGGGAGACCTCGATTACGGGGACAAGGACAAGGTCCAGAACATGGTCAGCAATACGCAGTCGCGTTTTTTTGACAACACCTATGCCCTGAACACACCCATGAGCCCGCATGCGGCCGCCGATATCGATGGTGTTCGGATTGAATTGGAGCAATTGGACCGACCCGCAACAGAGAACACCTTGGTTATCGAAGGCGCGGGTGGACTTTTAGTGCCCCTTAACGAGCAGGACACCATTGCGGACCTGATTTTGCCAGAGGACAAGGTACTTCTTGTGTCGCGGCACTACTTGGGCAGCATCAACCACACTTTGTTGAGTTGCGCATACCTGCAGCAAAAAGGGATTCAGCCTGGGCTTCTTTTTAGTGGAGACCAGCACCCGACAACAGAATCCATTATCCTTCAAAAAACAGGACTTCCCTTATTGGGCCGTGTGGAGGAAGAAAAGACCTTTTCTAAAGAGGTGGTTGCTCGTTATGCGGAAAAGTTTAGACCCGCTCTGACGGATTGGCTCAAAAGCTAATCCTTTCTCTTGTACATCAAGGCCCTATCCAAAAGAACTTCTTTTTGGTAATCCCGGTCTAGGTAGGCCTGTATCTGTGCATTCAGTTCCGGAAATTTCTTGGAGAAGATCTTGTTCTTCTTTACCACTACATACTCAGGCTTTTGCGTACTAAAGATGAAATCGACTTCCTCTTCAGAGGTGGTTCTTGGATTGCGCATATACGGAAAAAGACCATCACGGGTGAGGTTACTGGGGTGGGTGCCCGCTCTGGAAACGGGAGGAGTCCCCATCAAAAAGGAAGTGGTGTGGAAGTGAAGGTAAAAGACCTGGGCCCCTTTCTCTTCTTTTTCTTCCAGGTAGGACTGTAACAAAAAGCTTTCTCCTCGGTACCAACTACCCGTTTCGACCCGGTTTTGCATCCACAAATAGTACTCCCGGTAAGTTTCTATGGGTAGGAGTAACAAGAGAATCAGCGCCAATTGTTTTAGGTGCTTCCCTGGCGCAGAACGTCCCAGCGCAAAAAACGAAACCAATAAAAGGACGAGAAAAGGATAAGCCTGCAGCAGATAATGCCCATTGATCCTGCCTGCCTGTATAAAAGAGAACAGAATGCCCAGAAGTCCAAAAACCAGCAGGCGTGCGCTTCGGTATTCACCGAATCCCTTAGAACGAAGGAGGCCTAAGATCAATAGACCCGCTATGGGGAGGCACACGAGGGCTGCTTCCCAAGAATGGCTCTGCACATCTCCATAGGCCAGGGGTGCTTCGATGACCGATTGCCACCAAATATCTCCTAGTCCTTCAAGCGCGTAGGGCATGTAGGTCGCGATGATCAAGACGACGACTCCTAAACCCCAAGCGATCAGAGGAGCCGATTCCTTGACTTGTTTCCAGTTCGGAAGACGTTCAAAGGCAAGAAACAAGCCCATAGCCAACAACGGATAGGCCAGGTTGAGTTTGGCCATAACGGCTAAGCCCATCAATAGCCCAGACAGAAAAGCGTGTTTGAACGAAGACCGTGGGGAGCGGAGCAAGAGCCAAAGTCCCCAAAGGAGGAAGAAGGTGGAAATGTGTTCCGACATAACGCCTTGCATAGTACCAAACAAGCTCCATAAAAGCACCACCAGAAGGGCAGTGAGGCGTTTGAAGTCTTCTTGTAATTGCGGCCTGAGGAGGTCGGCGATGCGGTAAGTGAACCAAGCCGAGCCAGCAACTAAGAAGACGCCCACTAAACGAATCAAGACCAGGTTTTTCCCAAAAACCAACAGTTGAAGCGTGAAGTACAAAAAGGTGATGGGCGGCTTCAGATCCCAGAGTTCTGTATACGGTAAATTCCCTTCAACCCAGGATTGGGCTACCAGTAAAAAGGTGGATTCATCCCAATCGATATAATCCCTGAAAAAGAAGGGAGCCCGAATCAGGAAGGCCAGCCCAAAAATTTGGACGAAAAACCGGGAAATACGTATGTTCTGTAAGGCTTGTATCAGGGTGGGTTAGCAATTAATTCTCATCTTTGCAAGATAGATTATTTGGCCTTTATCTAGAGGGAATATGGAGCAGAAAAGCCTAAGACAAAAAGACCGGGATTACGTATGGCATCCGTTGACACAGCACAAAACGTCAGGGGAGATGATGCCTATTGCCCGGGCTCAGGGTGCCTTGCTCTTCGATCCTGAAGAGCGTTCCTATATCGATGGGATTTCTTCCTGGTATACGGCGGTGTATGGCCATTGTCATCCGGAACTAATCGGTGCTGTCCGCGCCCAGATGGAAACCCTGGATCAAGTCGTTTTTAGCGGCTTTACCCATCGACCCGCTGTTCAACTGGCAGAGCAACTGCTCGCTGTGCTTCCCGGAGACATGAGTAAGGTCTTTTATTCCGACAACGGTTCTACAGCAACCGAGATCGGAATCAAAATGGCTTTGCAGTATCATTTTAACCGAGGCGAAAAACGCAGTGTGCTCCTCGCATTTGAAGAAGGCTTTCACGGCGATACCTTTGGAGCTATGTCGGTTTCGGGCCTATCGGTGTACAACGGGCCCTTCGAAGACTTTTTCCTTGAAGTCAAGCGAATTCCTGTGCCCACTGCAGAAAACAAGCTGGAAGTTCTGAAGAGGGCAGAACAGCTTCTTCAAGAACATGCGGTGGCAGGATTCATCTATGAGCCATTGGTTCAAGGGGCTGCCGGAATGAAGATTTACGATGCCTCCGCATTGGACCAACTTTTGGGCATGATGCAGGCCAAAGGGGTTATTTGTATTGCGGACGAGGTCATGACGGGTTTTGGAAAAACCGGAAGCCTATTTGCCTCCTCTCAACTTCAACATACCCCCGAGATCATCTGCCTCTCTAAGGCTCTTTCTGCCGGGATGGTGCCCATGGCGGCGACGGCTTGTAGCGAAAAAATATACCAGGCCTTTTACGCGGACGAAATCGCTAAAGGGTTTTTTCACGGGCATACCTATACGGCGAATCCCTTGGCCTGTACGGCGGCTCGCAAAGCCTTGGAACTCTTGCAAAGCGACGAAATCCAACAGGGAATCCGCCGCATCCGAACGGCCAATGAACTCTTCGCTGCCGAGATGAAGAACAATCCCAAGGTCACCAATGTACGCACCCTAGGGGTAATTTTTGCTTTGGATTTAAACATTCAAATGGACCGTTACGGCAATCTCAGAGATAAGATGTACCGGGCCTTTATGGAAAGAGGCGTCTTCTTAAGACCCTTAGGGCAAACCATCTACACGCTTCCTCCCTACGTCACCAGTATTGATCAGCTGGAGCGTATTTTTCAGAGTATTCGCGAAGTAGTGGATTTGATTGACTGATCATGCTCAAACAGCCGATTGACATAACCGGAATAGCCACTGTATCGGCCTTGGGGAGCTCCCCACAGGAGGTGCGAGATTCCTTTTATTCGGCAGATCATCTGTTGACTTTTCAAGACGGATATTGGGCAGGACGGCTACCCGACACACTGCATCAGCAAATCAAAGCCATTCAAAAAGAAAAGAAAATCTACCGCAAGCTTGACCCTACGGTGTTGTACGGATTGCTTGCCGGTCGTTTGTTTCAGGAGAACTACCCCTTGGATAAAAGCCGAAGAACCGGGATCAATATGGGTTCTTCACGGGGTGCGACCACTTTATGGGAAGAGCATCACAAGGCCCACCTACAGGGGGAAGCCCTGACCCCTGCCGCTTCGCCAAGCACCACCTTAGGGAATCTGTCGACTTGGTTAGCCGATGATTTGGGGGTCAAAGGTCCCGTTTTAAGTCATTCCATTACCTGTTCTACGGCCTTACATGCCCTTTTGAACGGGGTGGCCTGGTTACAATCCGATATGGCCGATGTGTTTTTGGTAGGGGGTAGCGAAGCTCCTTTAACCTCATTCACTCAGGCCCAGATGAAGGCCCTTAAACTAACCTCTCCCGTAGGGGAAGAAGGAGGGCATGGGTACCCCTGCCGCTCATTGGATTTAGAAAAATCACGGAACCACCTTGTACTCGGTGAAGGAGCCGGATTGCTTCGACTTGAAAAAGCATCTGGCAAGGCTCCTATGGCCCGTATTGTGGGAGTGGGATACTCCACAGAGCGCCTGGAGAGTGCAGCCGGCCTGACCCCGGAAGCCGAGTGTTTTCAGCGTTCCATGAAGGCGGCTTTGGGCGCCTTGCCTCCCGAAGAGGTCGATGCAGTGGTCATGCACGCTCCTGGTACAGTGAAGGGCGATTGGGCCGAAACCCGGGCCATCCAAGAGGTCTTTTGTAACAAATTGCCATTTTTGACTACACATAAATGGAAGATAGGACATACCTTCGGCGCTTCGGGTATTTTCAGTCTGCTTCAGGCCCTCCTGATGTTGGAGGACAATGCTCCACTTCCGCTGCCTTTCCCCCTATCTAAGGAAGCTCTTTTTGCAAACACCACACCGGATCAAATGGATTACGTACTGGTCAATGCAGTTGGCTTCGGCGGAAACGCAGTCTCGATCTTGCTATCGAAATAAAAAGGTAACTTACTTACATAAACACTAATCATATGGAAAGCTGGTTTTCGGCCCTGACTTTTTTGGAAAAATTTTACTGGATTGTTGCTGTCTTAGGCTCGGGAATTTTCTTGATTCTTTTGGTCATGACCCTTGTAGGCGGTGATATAGACGACCTAGGCGATGTCGATGCCGAGATTGACGGAGATACCGGGATCGACTTCCAGTTCCTCAGTTTTAAAAACCTGGTGGGCTTCTTTACGATTTTCGGTTGGAGTGGTATCGCCTGTCTGGAAGGCGGGATGTCGACAGGACTAACCCTAGTGATTTCAACCTTCTGTGGCTTGGTGATGATGACCATCATGGCTTCTCTTTTTTACTTTTTGAGTAAAATGCAGAGCAGTGGTACCCTGGATCTGAAGAACGCTCAAAACCAGATCGGCGAGGTGTATATGAATATAGGGGCCAAACGCAGCACCATTGGGAAGGTCAGTATTACAGTACAGGGTAGCCTAAGAGAATTATCTGCAATTACTGACGGGGAAGAGAACCTCGTTCAAGGCAATGTGGTGGAGGTCAAAGAGGTCACCGACAACGGCATCCTCGTTGTTCAGCTACTGGATAAAAAATCATAATCAATAACATTCAATCAAACTTCATTCTATGACGCACTTCGCACTTCAAATGGGTAGTGGAGCAGCCGCTACCATCGGCCTCGTAATGGCCATCTTTTTCATCTTTTTGATTATTGTCACCTTCCTAAGGCGTTACAAACGCTGTCCTTCGGACCGTATTTTGGTGGTCTACGGAAAAGTCGGAGGAGGAAATTCAGCCAAGTGTATTCACGGGGGGGCGGCCTTTGTTTGGCCAGTCATACAGAATTATGAATTCCTGGATTTGACTCCTATTTCTATTGAGGTCGATCTGATGAACGCCCTTTCCAAGCAGAATATCCGGGTGAATGTGCCTTCGCGCTTTACCATTGGTATTTCGACCGAACCTGGGGTGATGCAAAATGCGGCGGAACGTCTTTTGGGTCTCGGATTGCAAGAGGTACAGGATTTGGCCAAGGAGATCATTTTCGGACAATTGCGTTTGGTAGTCGCTTCCATGGACATTGAAGAAATCAACTCGGACCGCGATAAATTCCTTAGCAATATTTCGACCAGTGTGGAGTCGGAGCTCAAGAAAGTAGGTCTTAAACTCATCAACGTAAACATCACCGATATCGTAGACGAGTCGGGATATATCGAGGCACTAGGTAAAGAAGCAGCAGCTCATGCCATCAACGCCGCTCGTAAATCGGTAGCCGAGAAGAATAGAGACGGATCCATTGGGGAGGCCAACGCCAAACAGGACGAAAGAAGCCAGGTGGCTGCGGCCAATGCCAAGGCGGTAGAAGGAGAAAACATCGCCCAGATCGATGTGGCGAATTCCGATTCCCTAAGACGTCAGCGGGAAGCGGAAGCCGAGAGGAGTGCAATCGCCGCAGAGAAAGTTCAAGCAGCGAAAGCCCTGGAGGAGTCCTATGCAGCCGAAAGAGAAGCCGAGGTGGCTCGTGCAGAACGCGAGCGCAGTTCACAGACGGCTGATATTGTTGTCCCTGCCGAGATCGACAAGAGAAAGGTCGAGATCGAGGCAGAAGCCGAAGCCGAGCGCATTCGCCGCAGAGCAAAAGGGGAGGCCGATGCAATTTTATTCAAAGCCGAAGCCGAAGCGAAAGGAATCTTTGAGGTTCTTACCAAGCAGGCGGAAGGTCTTGACCGTATTGTCAAAGCGGCCGGAGACAACCCTAAAGATGCGGCCCTCTTGCTCATTGCCGATAAGATCACGGAATTGGTAGAGAAACAGGCGGATGCGATCAAGAATATCAAGATCGATAAGGTCACGGTTTGGGACTCCGGAAAAACCGATGCCGACGGCAAGAATTCGACGGCTGGATTTATCTCGGGATTGTACAAATCGGTACCGCCACTCCAGGACATGTTTAATATGGCCGGGATGGAATTACCGGAGTATCTTAAAGGGAAGAATCCTGCTTCTGCTGAGGATGCTACTGAAGACGGTACTGTTGCCGAAGAAGGAGAGCAGCAGTAGGGGCGTTAAAAGGGAAGGGTCGATTGGCCTTTCT
>CAZLGZ010000010.1:0-26839 GCA_964558965.1 uncultured Flavobacteriaceae bacterium | reverse complement strand
ATGGATCAACTGGACTAGCCTTCGATAACGATAGCATCACGGTTGACGAAGATGCGGGTACGGCAACTGTTTTGGTTGAACTTACCGGAGCAGTTCAAGGCGGATTCACGGTTGACTTCGCAACAGCAGATAATACTGCGGAAGCGGGTAGTGACTACACGGCCTCTAGTGGTATATTGACCTTTACTGGAACTGATGGTGAGCAACAGCCGATTACCATTTCTATTACGGATGACAATTGGATTGAGCATACCGAATCTTTCCTCATTGATTTAAGCAACCTTTCGAGTGGTCTTATTTCGATTTTGGGTAATCAGGCGCAGGTAAGTATTGTCGATAACGACGGAATGGACGATAATTTAGGATTGGAGTTCGATGCCACTGAAATTACGGTGAATGAGCATGACGGCACCGCGACGGTAAACCTGAGACTGCGCGGAAATGTTCAAGGTGGATTTACGGTGAATTTTGCAACTGCAGAAGATTTAGCAAAGACATCCGATTATACCCATAATACGGGTACCTTGACTTATGCGGGTAATGACGGTGAATCTTATCCGATTACAGTCCCGATTATGGATGATCAATTAATTGAGCATACCGAGCACTTCTGGGTTATGCTTTCTGACCTTTCGACCACCTTAATTGAGATGCAAACAGATCGCGCTCAAATCAATATTCTGGATAACGACTTTATGAATGGGAGTACAGGTCTTCGTCTTTCTCCTGAATCCATAACGGTTAATGAAGATGTTGGTACGGTGAGCTTTACGGTGAGTCTTTCCGGAAATGTTCAAGGCGGTTTTACCGTAGATTATAGAACAGAGCAGCAAAGTGCCGAGGCAGATTTGGATTTCAACTCTTCCAGTGGTACCCTGAATTTCAATGGTACGGATGGAGAAAGCTATGAGATAACCGTTCCGATCATTGATGATATCATTGAAGAATCTGCTGAGAGTTTTGAGCTTCTACTCGAAAATCTTTCGACAACGCTGATTCCATTTATCGGAAATGATCGTTCCTCGGTCACCATAGAAGACAATGATGGCGACGAAGGATGGCCGGGTGACTTTACTCTGGAGGCTTGTGATCTGGTACCCGACCCCTTTGTATTGGAAGTGAATTCCAGCTGTACAACCATAGTGGATTACAATGAAGTGATCGAAGGGGATGATGACAGTTGTCCTACGGAGTATACAATAAGAAGAACTTGGACCCTAACGGATTGTGTTGGTAATGTGCGTACCCACGAACAGCTACTTACAGTGGTGGATACCATTGCACCAATCTTCAATGAGACCCTTCCGCAGAATGCGAGCGCGAGTTGTTCTGATGTGCCGGTTGCTGCTGTACTAACCGCAACCGACAGTTGTGAGGGTGCACTGCAAGTTGACTTTAACGAAGTCATTAGCGATCAGGACAGTTGTGGTACCTCCTATACGATCACACGTACGTGGACTGCTACCGATTGTGCTGGAAATACAGTCGCTCATACACAGGTCATTCAGATAAGTGATGAAAGTGCTCCGACCTTTGTGGAGGAGTTGCCTCAATCCATGACCGTTGAATGTAACGAGGTCCCAGCCCCGGTTGTTCTGACGGCTATTGATAATTGTGATACCCTTATCGATGTTCAGTTCGAAGAAACCGCCAGTGGAGATCTTAACTGTGCTGATGGGTTCCAAATTACCAGGACATGGACAGCTACGGATTGTGCGGGTAATATTTTAACCCACACCCAAGTAATTACGGTTGAACCAACAGGACCTATAACCGCTGATCCTTACGAGGAACAGGTAACGGTTCTTTGCTACCAGGAAGTACCCCCAGTCCCCGAGATGAGTTTTAGCGGAGGATGTGGAGACTACCAAGTAGACTTTACAGAAGAAGTAGAGGAGGTAGACGGTTCTGAAGATTACTTGATTGTTCGTACCTGGGTGGTGACCGATGCCTGTGGTAACCAAGAGAGCTTTGAGCAGATCATCTTTGTTATGCAACCTCAAATCGAAGAAATCACTTTTGATATTTGTGTTGAAGACGATCCAGTAGATCTACTTGACTATTTGCCAGACTTCTTCGATCGAAATGGACAGTTTGAAATCCGCCAAGGCGATGTAGTGCTTGAAGCGAGTACGTTCAATCCAGCAGGCCTGGCTGTAGGGGAGTACCTCATAGCCTACAGTTCTAAAGCAGGTACTTGTGAGTTCCTGGCTGAGTTTACCATTGATGTAAACAGCGATTGTGTGCCTTGTACTGTGGATAAGATCCAGGTCTCTGAGACAGTTACCGTTAACGCTGATGGTAAGAACGACTATTTTGAAATCAAAGGAGTGGAGTACTGCCCTTACGAATTCGACGTGGTCATCTTCAACCGTTGGGGAGATAAGGTCTACGAAAAGAAGAACTACCAGAACGATTGGGGTGGTTATGCACCACGCAATGCCGTGGGTAGTGCAGGAACTGTTCCTTCAGGTACCTATTACTATATTATCTCTGTACTCGATACAGAGTCCAATACCCGCCTTAAACCGGTTAACGGTTATATCTATGTCGGTGCGGAATAACGCTTTATAAACCCCTCACTATGCTATAAAAGGGCTGCCCATGTGGTGGCCCTTTTGCATTTAAACGTCTGATAACTACCGTTTAAAGAGCCGGCAGGTCCATTGGTCTACAACCGTTTATCGACGATTAAAAACACCCTGTCGATACTTGTGTTTTAAATCGATAAAAGCGTCCGAAAAACGTAATTATTCCGGGTAGCGATTCATTTGGTTTTCATTTGGAGTGATTTAAGTCCCCAAACTTAAGAACCATGAAAACCTACACCCAAGCCCTCCTAGGACTACTTTTCCTAGCAACAGGAACAGCAACTGCACAACAGCTACCTCAGTTCACCCAGTACATGTTTAATACTATTTCTGTTAACCCTGCCTATGCAGGTAGCCGTGACGGGATGAACATGACAGCCTTGCACAGAAACCAGTGGTCTGGTCTTGAAGGGAACCCAACGACAAGTACTTTTTCTTTTCACGCTCCACTTCGTGATGACCGTATTGGATTGGGAATCTCTTATATCTCAGATGAGTTGGGATTCGAAAGCACCAATTACGTATATGGTGATTTCTCTTATACGATTCAAGTGGCTTGGAACGCGGAACTATCTTTTGGACTTAAAGGTGGATTTACGAACTATAAACTAACCACTCCAGATATTAACGACCCTTACTTCAATGGAAATTTCAACAGCTGGAAGCCTAATGTAGGTGCTGGTTTTTACTTGAGTACAGATCGCTGGTATGTAGGTGCTTCTGCTCCAAGATTATTCAATACTGATTTGAACAATGGAGAATTCGAAGCCTTAGAAAGAAATAGCTACTACGGTATCGCCGGTTATGTAATGGACTTGACTCTTGATATTAAGTTCCGTCCTTCGGTAATCGCTAAGGTAACCAATGGTGCTCCTACTTCTATTGATTTGACCAGCAGTGTTCTTTTCTACGAGAAATTCTGGGTTGGAGCTTCTTACCGCTTCAATGACGCGGCTAACTTGGGAGCCTTTGTGGATTACCAGGTAAGCAAAGACATCCGAATCGGATACGCTTACGATCTTCCTACTGATGATCTAAGAGCTTACTCTGGAGGAACGCACGAAGTCATCCTCATCTTCGAACCGAAGGCCAAGCAACGCGGTCCAGTGAAATCACCACGTTACTTCTAAGAAAAGATACAGAACCCAAAACCTTATCCCCAAACCCCAAAACCCCATACCTATGAAAGCGAAAGCCCTCAAATCCGTTCTTTTTCTGGGTCTATTCTTTGTACAGTTGACCTCTGCCCAATACCTCGCACAGAAAAAAGGAGACCGTTTCTTCGGACTCTTTGCTTACGCGAAGGCCATCGAGCAGTACGAAATTATGCTTGAGCAGGATTACAAGACTGTTTATGCGCACAAGCAACTTGCAGAATGCTTTTTGCTCATGAGAAATTACAACGAAGCGATTCCTCACTTCGAAGCGGTTATTCAAACAGATAATGTCCCGAAGGACTACTACTTCAAATACGCTATGGCGCTCTACAGTGTTGGCCAAAAGGATAAGGCTTCTTTCTGGTTAAGAAAATACAAGAAGTACGCCAAGAACGATTCTCGTGTGAACCGTTTCCTTAAAGACGGGAATTTGGCCTCAGTGGTTTTTAATAGCCGTGAGCGATACGCTGTTGAGCCTGTGCCGATCAACACCCAGGAAAGTGATTTTGGAGCCTTTGTGTTTCAGGACACCCTTTACTTCGCTTCTGCTCGTCGGGATTTGGTCGATGGTAATGAGTACGGATGGAACGGAGAGCCCTGGTTGGATATCTTCAAAGTTCCAGAAGACAATTTGCGTGCTATTCCTCAATCCGTAGGAGGAAAGATCAATACGAAGTTTCATGAGAGCTCACCAATCTTCACAACGGATTACAAGAAGGATACTGTGATCTACTTCACCCGTAACAGCTATATGAAGAACAAAAAAGAGTACGGGCAAAAGGACGAGTTGAACCTTAAGATCTATAAGGCTGAGTTTAAAAAAGGGGAGTGGGCTGTTACCAAGAGTTTGAGCATTAACAGTAATGACTTCTCAACTGGGCACCCTTTTGTTTCGCCTGATGGAAGACGTCTATACTTTACCTCTGATCGCCCAGGTGGTTTTGGAGGAACTGATATCTGGTATTCAGAAATTCATGCTCGTGGAGGAATCGGATACCCACGAAATGCTGGACCAGTAGTCAATACAGAAGGGAACGAGATGTTTCCGTTTGTCAACGAGGAAGGCAACCTGATCTTCTCTTCTGATGGTCATGTTGGGTTTGGTATGTTGGACGTCTTTTCTACTGTCATTAACGACAATGGAGACTTTTCGGATGTGATCAACTTGGGTACTCCGATCAACAGTTCTAAAGATGATTTCGGCTACTTTGCAGACAAGCACGGGATCAACGGTTACATTAGCTCCAACCGTGACTCCGGTGAAGGAAGTGATGATATTTATAAATTCCGATTCACCCCATCCTTGGCGGTAGAAGGTTATGTTTATGACGATATCAACGACAAGCCGCTTGACAGCGTAAGAATTCGTATTGTAGACCAGAATACCAAGACCCTGGTTGCAGAGACGGTAACAGACGAAAACGGGTATTACCACAGCTATATCGATCGTAAAACCAATTATATGATCGAGGCCGAGAGAAGAACGCACCCAACTAAGTTTGTGTACTTCAGTACCTATGATACGCCGATTACCACGAAAATTATCAACAAGAACTTGCGTTTAGAGCCGATTTTGGATGTAAAATTGTTGGCTGGTTTGAACAAGATTTACTTTGACTACAACAAGAGCAATATTCGTCCTGATGCTGCCGTGGAGCTGGATAAGGTGGTCAAATTGATGACAGAAACCTATCCGGAAATGGTGATTCGCCTGGAGTCTCATACCGACCCGGCAGGAAGTGCAGAATACAACGATCGCTTATCGGCCCGACGTGCTAAATCAACGTACGAGTACCTGGTTAACAATGGGGTGCCAAAAGAACATATTTTGTCCTACAGAGGATACGGAGAGCGTAAGCCCGTGAATGAATGTACAAGCAAGTACGATTGCAGTGCAGAGGATCTCGGTTTGAATCGACGTACAGAATTCCCTGTAGAACAGATTCGGGGTAAGAGGGGTGCTGTGGCTAAATAAAGCCTAAAAGCACAGTTGCTAGGCCGCCTGGAGAGTTTCGTGGGGACACTTTCTAGGCGGTTTTTTTTAGTTCATATTAAACCTATAAGTAATCCTTCTATTGGTGATGATGGTTCCAAGTTTAAGCAAGGAAATCGGGCCGAATTCGGATGTTGAATTTGAGAGACGAGCCGTGCTGGTAACTTGGCCACCTAAATTCATACTCATGGCAAGAGTAAAGGTAAATTTGAATCTGTTGGTGTTACCGTTATTTCCATCAATATCTGAGTAGGACGATGAGGTGTTATCTAAATCCGCGGCATCGCCTTCGATGCCTGTACCAATATAAACTTGTCCTTCGCCGTAATCTTGGGAAAGCCCAATTTGATTATCACCTTGACTAGCTGTGCCCTCATTGATATCGGTAAAAAAGAATTCTAAAGTAGCACCAGGCCTCGACCATCCAGAAATGGTTATTGTATTGCCAGATAGTATAGAGCTTTGTATTATTGGAAAGTTGAGGAGCTCGTTTACACCGGTGTCCAAGTCTCCACTGTCATTGAGGGTGATCCCATCGTTTTGGAGATCGATACCCAGTGCTCCCCCTGATGTTCCATTGGCATAGAATGAATTTTGACTGATCAGATTGGCCGTTCCGCTTCCTTCAAGAGAGAGTCCGCTTCCACCATTTGAATAGATGCTATTGTTGGTTATTTGAGAATTACTGCCATTGAGAATTATTCCCATTTGTTGGGCTGCCCCACCACAATTTCCTCCGTCGGTTCCTGAGGTCCTAATAGAGTTTTCATCAATTACAAGACTACCTGCATTTAAACTAGCATCGATAGCAGTAGATCCTGAATTTTCAAATAAATTTTGAGATATAACTACTCCCGTACTGGAATCGACAAGAATACTATCGTCACATGGCCCCGAGCCATTATTGGTGAAGTGGTTGGTTTGTAAAAGGGAAGAGCTTCCCCCATCCAATAACACCCCCGTTGTTTGGTTGTAGGCAATATAATTTCCATTTACGACCATATTTCCCCCTAAGTTTTCTATACCGATTGCGATGTTGGAGGTATTATTTCCTTGAGCATTTACACCGATTAGATTTCCCTGAATAGTAATGGAACCAGTGTCTAATCGAATTCCTGAATTACTATTGGAATGGATCGACATATATCTCAGTTCAATATTCTCTGCCTCGCTGATAAACACATCACCGTTATTTCTGAAAATTTCAATTTCTGGTAATTCATAGGAGGGTAAAGCAATCCCTGATGTGCCCACCAGCGTTCCAGGAGTTCCTGCAACTCCATTATTGGTGTCCCCTGAATAAGCGGTTTGCGTTCGACCATCAATAACGGTATTGTCTGATGTCAAGTTCGGTAATGGATTGGCTGCACTTGGGGTGATACTAAAATATCCGTTACTATAGTTAGGATCAGTTGTTCGACCTTGGGGGTCAGTTGTCGTAGGGATCATGAAAATGGAAAGATCTTCGAGAGCGACAGGATCAAAAATAGAGTTAGCTTCGATGTCCAACCCGCTTTCGTCTAGGCTATTCGCATTTTGAATGAATTGAGCCAAAGATCCTTGACCTGTATTATTGGTATTAACAATGGTATTAAAGTTGAAGCCAAAATCAATGTTAACCACGCCATTGGTTGATAAAAATACCTCTGAAACGGATTGAGCTCCACTTAAAGAACCAGCGGCAGTGTCTTCTTGGGCAGGGTTACTCCCGCCTACCTCATTTAAAACCTCGGTTAGACCAGACCCTGAATTATAAGCCCTAAAAGTTTGAACAGGAAAACAATCAGTGCATGTACTGCCACCACCTCTATTGGATCTTAAGGTGTTGTTAACTGCACGAATGTAATAGGTGCCGTCAGGCATTCCACCAAATACATACTGGCCGTTGTTATTGGTTGTTGCGGAAGTTATAAGACTATTACTTGAGTTATAAAGCTCAACGGTTGCTCCACTAATTCCTGTACCGCTGGAAGTACTTCGATTTCTTCCCGCCCCCCCAGGGTAGTTTACATCTTCAAATACATAACCGGTCGCAAGATTGGAAGGTACTTTTAATACAACAGCATTGGAGATGACAAAATCCTGCCCTACATCCACATTGGCCGTCACCTGAGAATCAGTGGCTCCGATATAAGTGGATATGTCAAAGGTGTCCCAATCCAAACCGTAGAGAGTACTTATATTGACAACTGGGATTTGGGTATTGTCATAGGCGGTTGAGTTATAAGCGTTATTTCCTGTGTTCCCGCCATCTCCTGAGAGTATAAAATTGGAGCCAGCCTGATTGGTAATGGAAAGTTCTTCTGGGTTAGTTGAGCCAGCACTTGATCCATCCAAAGTTGAGTCTCCTTCCCATGATAAAAAGGAAGCTTTTGACCCGGTACCCGCGATTGCATAAAAGGAATCCAGAGTAAAGGATGTACCAGCATTGCTAAGTCCATCAAAACCCAGGTATAAGTTAATATTAGCCGCTGGTAGAGTATCCTCTTCATAAAAAATCATAAGACTCCATCCACCCATTACCGTAGAGGTGGAGCAAAAGTCTGTAGAGTTATCGATAATGAGGTCAGTGACATCAAATGTATTAGTTCCCAAATTCGACACTCCAATATCTTCGATGATAGAGGTGACATCACTGACATAACCGTAAAAAGTCATTGGTGAAATGGATGTTTCGTAAATAAGAGAAGCGGTCACATTTCTACCTTCAAAGGTGACATTGGGGTCTGTTACATAGCTCGAATGAGCCCAATACAAGTAGGCCTTTTGAATTGTTGCACTTGATGGTATTGCCGATAATAATGTTCCAGATGAATTTGAGGTGATAGCGCAGGGGTCTGTGTTGTTGTCCGCTGTTCGGAACGTGCCTGCAGCGGAGGTGTAATCTATATACCCTGCAAATTGTTCATAAAGGGCTAAAGGTTGATTAAAGGGGATCTGTGAGTTTATTGTAATAGTGGCTACATCTGAGATATCAATACTTCCGTTAGAAGAACTTGTGAAACGAAGGTCGAACTGTTCTTCCCCTTCAATAGTGGTGTCGTTAATGATGGGGATGGTGATGGTCTCGGTATCTCCGCTGGTTCCGTTAAAGTTTAGTGTTCCTGTGGTTAAACTATAATCGTTACTTACTACAGCAGTTCCATCGAAAGTACTGTAGTTCACTGTAAAACTGCTGCCTGCAGATACCCCCGAATGTGTTGCGGTTAAAGTCACTGTCCCAACGCTCTCATCGATTGAAACATCATCAATACTGATAAAGGGATTCAATTGGTTCACCGAAATGGACAGGTTGTCAACATAGGCGAAATCGTTACTGTCCCAGTCATTCCCAGTATTGGTAAAACGGATTATAGTATTTGACGAGATAAAGGCAGAGAAATCAGCTGTAAAAGTTCCAGAGGAATTATTTCCACTGACCGAACCTACGGTTGAGTAGCTTGCGCCTCCATCAGTTGACGCCTGAAGTCGCAATCCTTTTTGTCCTGTCAGCCCCGATGTCTGCCAATCAAAAGAGACTGAGGCGGTTGTGGCTCCATTTAAGTTTAAGCTTCGACGAATGTTTTCTGTCCATATATAATTGAAAGTTAGCTGACCTCCATTGATATAAATATACGTACCGTTGGGCCCCAGATCTATGTCATCTGTTTCGATCCAATCGCTAGACCAATTTTGAGAACCGTCATTATTGGAATAGGAAACACTACTGAAATTATCTTGAAAGGTCTCCTGCGCAAAAAGAGTTCCGTTATATAAAATAGCGCCCCCCGCCAAAAGAGCCATGATAAATCGTTTCATAATCAACTAACTTTTAAAGTCGAATTGATTAAAACTAACAGAGGTGTGGTAAGAAATTAAATAATTGTTGTGAATGACCGTAAAATCACCGTAACAAACAGGTTATCAGTGACCAAGCTTTAGATTAAGAGAGGTCTTCATCCATATAGCGCTTGTAGGTGGCCTCGTCTATACCAATGACTTCGAGGAATTCCAAAAGCTTATCCAGTTCTCGGATTTCGATCTTTCCATCGGCCACGATCATCAGGTGTAATAGCCTTACATACCATTTCTTTTGTTCTTCATTCAAAACCTTCAGTTGCTCCAAGTAGTACAAGGGATCTGCCATATAGCGATGGACATCCTTCTCTTTGAGATCAAGGCCCAATAACTCCGCCGCAATGGCTGCAATTTCGGCCTCGTCATCACTACCTTCTCCATCGGCAAAGGCCATCGAAATCAAACTGCCGAGAATGGCAATTTTCTGTTCTAAACTGAAAGAGTTCTGAAAACGACGTCTCAATTCGTCGTCATTGGGTTCTTTTCGGAAGTGGTATTCGCTCATGAGGTGTTGATTTTTGAGAGATCTTCAATATACGTGCTTTTTCGAAGGGAACGGCCTCTTATATTCGGCTTTCTCTTTTTTTAACAGCTTCCAGAATTTGCTTAATATTAAGCATGAGAAAATTGATCCAGGCCGGATTCCTTTTGATGTTTTTGTGTCAGGGATGCAGTGCTCAAAAATCGACCTTGATTGAAGACACGAAAAGAGTGAATCAATCCAAGGAGTTGAGTTATTATCTTTTTCTTCCTCAGGACTACAGTGAGGAAACCGCAGAAGATTTTGGTCTATTACTCTTTTTACACGGAGGAGGGGAGTCGGGTGGAGAACTGGCCGATGTGACCAAGCACGGCCCACCAAAAATGATGGCTGACGGTTATCCTTTTCCGTTTCTAGTACTGGCCCCTCAAAATCCTTATAAAAAGAAGTTCTGGGATATATGGTCGGTTAAAGCATTACTGGATCAAATCGTAGAGGATTATGGAGTTGATCCCAATCGAATCTATTTAACCGGTCTGAGTCGAGGAGGAAGCGCTGCCTGGGAATTAGCGGTGCAGTTTCCGGATCGATTTGCTGCCTTGGCTGTTGTGTGCGGCCGAACTCCGGTGCCTTATGCTCATTGGCTGGATAAAAACTTAGCGATTAAAATGTTTCATGGAGTGGACGACCCGATCATCCCGGTGAGTGAATCAGATCAGATGTACCAAGCCCTCTTAAAAAGAGGAATGCAGGTCGAGTATCAACGCTATGAAAATACAGGACATAATTCCTGGGATAAGGCCTACTCCAGTCCAGGATTATTTGATTGGTTGAATGCGCAGCAAAAATCAGAATAGAATGGTCAATAAGAGAGGAATAGGGATCTTAGTGGTAGCGGTGATGCTGCTTTCGTGCGAATTTTTAGAGAAGAAAGAAGAAAATGTAGATGTTGATACCGTGGCGCAAGAAGATCCGCAAATGGCCGATACCCTTGTCGCTATTGATCCAGAACCGGAGCCAACCCCTTTAGATCAACTGGCCGATACCACCTTTGTTCGTTTGGCTGATTACAGCGATGACTTCGTTTACGATATGCGCTATGCCACGGCAAATAACTTTTTGAAAGAGCAGGTATATGAGTGCGGTGAATGTTATACCCGGGTTAAAACCGCCAAGGCCTTGCTCAAGGCGAATGCTGACTTTTTGAAGCAGGGTTATAAGATCCTCTTTTTCGATTGTTATCGACCTAATAGCGTACAGTACAAGATGTGGAAAATCATGCCCAATCCACAGTATGTGGCCAACCCCGTTAAGGGTTCAATCCACAACAAGGGTGGAGCTGTTGATATAACGCTAGCTGACCTGCAAGGAAACCCCTTGGATATGGGAACAGATTTTGACTTTTTTGGACATAAGGCACACCATGATCATACCGATTTACCCGCCACCGTACTACAGAACAGGTTACTGCTGAAAACCGGGATGGAAGCCCATGGATTTTGGTCTATCCGAACCGAATGGTGGCACTACAACTTGAGTGCAGGTTCCAATGATAAGGTGGCCGATTTTACATGGGAATGCAATTAGTCCTGATCCAACCGGGCTTCTATGAGTAGGGCCTGATCCTGATGATCACGGGTAAAAAACAAATAATCCGATTTTCCACCAGCTTTGATTCGGAACTGTTGTCGAATTTCCTCTACCCGTGAAGGGTAATTTCGACTGACCACTTCCCACTTTTGATTCTTGTATTTTTTAAGCTGCTTGGAAGTAGGAGAGAGGGTATTTAAAATAGTGAAGCGTTTACCCGGAAAATCCAAGCGTGAGTGACTGGAATACAGGTGGCTGTTCTTTTGGATTTTTTTCACCCCGAATTCCTGACTTATCCAATCAAAGGCCCCAGATTTCATCAGAGAAGGGTTGGGTACATACAAATAGCCTTCGGGTTCTCCGAATATCGACTCTGCCACGGCAATATCGCCATAGCTAAATCGGGTTTCTTTCCATTGATCATTTGTATTATGGGCACAGATTATTTGGGGTGGAGACTTTTCTTCATTCAAGGGAACCCACCAGAGGAGCTCTTTTACTTCTTTACCGAGGGCAACAATATGGACTTCACTGGTATGAGGGAGGGCATTGAGGCCTTGTTGAATGTCTAAAAAAGGGGAAGTCTTCAGTAGAAGGTAAGGTGTTCTTGAGTGTAAGAAGGAGAGAAGACTTTTGAGGTTGGGTTCGGTCTGCTCCAGGGCAAATACCCGATTCTGTTCTTCATCCCGGCGAGCGGGGTCGGCATAGACCAGGTCAAAACTGATTTTACTCTGCAAGAAGAAGGCCTCCGCCTCTTGGGCGTAGGTATGGAAGTCGTCTAAGCCAAAGGCCATGGAATTGTAAGCAACCAATTGTGCTAAATCCGATTGCCGCTCACAATAGTGAACCTGAAATCCATGTTGGGCAAAAGCAAAGGAATCTACCCCAAAACCCCCGGTAATATCGGCTAGGGTAGCCTTTTGTTTTTTGAGCTTGGATTGAATAAGTGCTGCTTTGTAACCCGCTGTTTTTTCTGAACTACACTGCTCAAGATTCAAGCGTGCAGGAAAGAGTACCTGCTCATTTTTATACCAAGAGGGGAGCTTTTTGCGAATACGTTCTCGCCCCTCCCATTGTTGCTGGAGTTCGATTCGGGTGACTTCGTCAAAAGGGGATGAACGAAAGGCCCTTTGCTTGGGATCGCTGTTCTGGTGTTTCGTCAAATAGTCCAGCACCTCGGATTTGCCCAAGTTGGGGTTCCATCGGAAAAGCGGATCAGACATTTTTTGTGAACTTCTTCACCACTTCATTTTCAGCTAAAAATTCTTTCAGAATGACTTTGATAGCCGTGTAGCCAGGAACGGCAACGATCATTCCGATGACTCCAAAGAGAAGTCCGGCAATGATGATTACCAAAAAGATCTCTAAGGGGTGAGACTTTACGCTGTTTGAAAATATAAAGGGTTGCGAAAAGAAATTGTCGACCAATTGTCCCACCATCAAACCAATCAAAACATAGGTCGCTTTGGGAAGAATTACCGTGCTGAAATCTGCACCGAGGAAACTGGTCATGGTTAAGGTGATCATGATCGTTCCTCCGATCAGTGGCCCAACATAAGGGATGATGTTGAATAAGGAACACAAAAAGGCGATTACCAAGGCGTTTTCGACTCCGACAATCAGAAGGGCTCCGGTATAGATGATAAAGAGAATAAACAACTGCAAAAGGATTCCTCCGAAATAGCGGGATAGCAGGCTGTTGATTTTTCGAATGGATTCGACCATATTTCCTTCCTTTTTGTCCGGGACGAAAGTCAGGATTCCATTTTGCAGAAGATTGCTGTCTTTCAAAAAGAAAAATGAAATAAAGAGAACTGAAAAAAGCCCAACGCTAAAGGAGCTCAGCGCATTGATAAAGGAATTCAGGAAGTTTGGAATAAATCGCAAATCCAGCCCTTCGATCACACTTTTTTCGATGTTTGAGTTTTCTAAAATACTTTCAAAAAGAGGCAGATTGGCATCAAAGTACTCTACGATCTGAAGGTAGAGCAGGTTGATGTTGTTTTTCAGGGCATCGATATCCAGCAGTGACAGGTTTTTACTCTGTTCATTAACCACCGGAATAAAGAGGGCCAGAATGCCGGCAAAAAGGCCGAATAAGAGGCTCATGGCGACGAGAACGGCTAAGGTATTGGGAATGCGAATTCGTTGCAGCAATCGCACAATGGGTTTGCCCAAAAGAGCAATCACCGCTGCGATGGTCAAATAGGCAATAACAGATCGTATGGCATACAGAAACCAGAAAAAGAGGACTATTCCAGCGAGTATGAGTACTGCACGCACAATGCCGTTGGCTAGGTTTTGAGGTGTCATTTATTCTTGTTTAAATACATATTGGATCAGGTTGGCTCCCATTCGAAGAGCCTGTAAGCGTACCTCTTCAGGATCGTTGTGAACGCGGGGGTCTTCCCAGCCATCACCCAGATCCGATTCGGTCGTAAAGAGCAATATTAGACGGTCTTCGTGGAACAGACCCAAGGCTTGGGGAGCCTTTCCGTCATGTTCGTGAATTTTTGGAAAACCATTCGGGAAGCGAAAGCGCTGATTGAATAGGGGATGATTTCTTCCGAGCTCAACCAGCTCCTTATCTGGGAATACTTTCTGCAATTCCCTTTTTAAATAAGGTGCTAAACCGTAGTTGTCATCAACGTGCAAAAAACCACCCGCCAGAAGGTAGGTCCTAAGATTCAGAGCCTCTTCGTCTGTAAAAAAGACATTGCCGTGTCCGGTCATATGGACAAAGGGGTATTGAAAGAGAAGCGGACTTCCCACTTCTACAGTAGTTGGCTTGGATGCCAGTCGGGTGTTAATTTCGCGGTTGCAGAACTCGATGAGGTTGGGCAAAGCCGTAGGGTTACTGTACCAATCGCCACCGCCTCCGTATTTGAGCAAGCCAATATTCTGTCCAAAAAGCAGACCCGAAAACAGACCTCCTCCCAGGAGCGTGCAAACAAAAAGTAAAGCTCTTTTCTTCATTACTCTCAAATGTACTGCTTTCGGCTTAAAGCTGGTCTAGCTGTTGCGCATAGCGACAATGGTGCAGCCCACAAGAGCTGCAGTCTCTGTTCTAAGCCTGGTGTCGCCCAAGCTAACCGCCGAAAACCCCTTTTCTCTGGCCCATTCGATTTCTTGGGGGCTGAAGTCGCCTTCCGGCCCGATGAGTAAAGTGATCGGGCGATCGGGTTGTACGGCCCTTTTGAATTCTAGTTTTTCGCCTTCTTCGCAATGAGCGATAAAGGTGGCTCCCGGATGTTCTTGATTCAAGAAGTCCTGAAGGGGAGTAAGAGGATTCAGCTGAGGTTTATAATCCCTTAAGGACTGTTTCATCGCCGAAACGATAATTTTTTCGAGTCGTTCCTCTTTGATGATTTTGCGTTCTGACCGCTCACAGAGAAGAGGCGTGATACTGCTTACTCCGATTTCTGTTGCTTTTTCGAGAAACCACTCGAAGCGGTCATTCGATTTTGTCGGAGCCACGGCCATGTGCAAGGCGTAATGCGGTTCTGGTTTGAGATAGCTTTCTCTAACCTCCAGTAAGCACTTTTTGGGATGTAGCTCTAAAATTTCTGCGCTGAAACGACGCCCTTTTCCATTGGTTATTTCGAGTCGATCCCCTGCCTTTTTCCGCAATACACGGACAACGTGCTTACTTTCTTCCTCCGAAAGGAAGAATTGCATATAGCTGTTGTCGAGATCGGGCTTATAAAAGAGTTGCATTAGGCTTCACTGATTTTATACCGGGCTTGGGCTTTGGATTCTGCGGTGGCGAAAAGTCCTTTTTTCTGCTTTAGATATCCCACAATGCCAATCATAGCCGCGTTATCGGTACAATAAGAAAAAGGGGGTATATGCACTTTCCAATGCTGATTCTGTTCGGCGAGTTCTAAGGCGGAGCGGATGCCGGAGTTGGCCGCAACACCTCCACCAATGGCTACTTCTTTCACGCCTGTTTGTTTTACCGCAAGATGAAGTTTGTCCATAAGAATCCCGATGATGGTTTTTTGTATCGAAGCACAGATGTCCGCCTTGTGTTCTTCAACAAATTCCTCGGATTGTTTCTGCAAGAAGTACAGAATGCTGGTTTTTAGTCCGCTAAAGCTGAAATTCAGGCCGTCTACTTTGGGTTTAGGAAAGGGAAAGGCATCGGGATTTCCTTGTTGGGCCAATTGATCAATAAGGGGGCCTCCTGGGTAAGGCAGGCCTAAAAGTTTTGCACTTTTATCAAAGGCTTCGCCCACGGCGTCGTCCAGTGTTTCCCCGAGTACCTCCATCTCAAAATAGTCCCGTACAAGAACAATTTGGGTGTGCCCTCCACTGATTGTTAAAGCCAAGAAGGGAAAGTTGGGTTTTTCTTGCTTTTGGTCTTCAATAAAATGCGCCAAAATATGGGCTTGCATGTGATTTACTTCGATCAGAGGAATATCGAGACCCAGGGCCAAGGACTTGGCAAAGGAAGTCCCGACCAACAAGGAACCTAAAAGTCCAGGACCCCTAGTAAAAGCGATGGCTGAAAGCTGTTTTTTATCGATATTTGCCTGAGCGAGGGCCTGGTGTACAACGGGAACAATATTTTGTTGATGTGCACGGGAAGCCAATTCAGGGACAACACCTCCGTATTGTTGGTGAATTTTTTGGGAAGCAGTCACGTTACTCAGCACGCGATCATGCATTAAAACCGCTGCAGAAGTGTCATCACACGAAGATTCTATGGCGAGTAGATAACTTTTTTCCATTTTCACCCGTATATGGTATAGGGATTGAGTATACAAAGATAAACAAGGGCGTATCAAAAAGCTGAAATCTATAGTGAAGCGATTTCTGGTGATTTCGATCATCATCGGCTTGCTGCTATCCGTTTTTTTGTCATTGCCTGCCGTACAGACGAAATTGGCTCAGGAGGTTACCTCTCGCTTGAATGCTGAGTTGGGTACGGACATCCGAATTGATCGGTTAAAAATTGTTCCTCTGACCCTTAAAACCCACCTCAAAGGAATTTACATCGAAGATCACCAGGGCGATACCCTGGTGTACATGAAGAAGCTTTCGACTTCCATTATCAATATGAAGCAATTGATTGATGGAGACATGAAGTTTGGGGATATTGAGGTGGATGAACTTTTCCTCAACATGGTGACCTATGAAGAAGAGAAGGATACCAATCTCGATGTCTTTATCGACTTGGTGGATGATGGACAGCCGCGAGCAGAAGGAACTGCCCCCTTCTTACTGACCAGTTCCGAAATTTTTATAGGCAACAGCCGCTACAAGCTTATCGACTACAACGACGATGAGCCGGAGATTCTCGATTTTACCGAGCTCAATGTCAAAGCCAGTGATTTTCAAATACTAGGGCCAGAAGTCGACATCTTTATTGAAGATATGGCCTTCGAAAGTGGGCGCGGAATTTCGGTGGAAAAAATGAGTACCCAGTTCCGTTACACCAAGTCACAAATGGTGTACAATGGCCTCTACATAAGAACTCCAGAATCAGAACTCAAGGGACGCTTGCAGTTCAACTACAAACGCGAAGAGCTCAAGGATTTTCTGGACAAGGTACAGTTGGAAGCTGAGTTCGCGGATTCCTACCTCTCCTTGAACGAAGTCAATCGCTTTTACAAGGCCTTTGGTGAGAATAAAATGGCTCGTCTGGAGTGTCAGGTAAAAGGAACGCTCAATGATTTCCTGGTTTCTGATTTGGCTCTGCAGACCACCAGTACGCGCATTCGAGGAGAATACCGTTTTCAGAATGTCTTTAAAAAAGAGGAGCCCTTCAAACTCTTCGCCGATATCGATCAGATCTCGACGAGTTATTTTGAAATTCGGGCGTTGATGCCTACCCTGGTTGGAAGACACTTGCCTTCTTCTTTTGAAAAATTTGGACCCTTTACCCTGAGGGGAGATGCCGAAATTACCGATAGCAGTATTGATATTGAGGCCAATCTGGAAACGGCGATTGGACGAAGCTATGCGAATTTGCAGATGACCAATATCAATGCCATTGACCAGGCTTCTTATTTGGGCTTGGTTTCTCTTATGGATTTTGACTTGGGTAGTTTTATAGGGAACCCCAAGTTGGGAAAGGCCAGTTTGGATGTAAACGTAGAAGGAAAAGGCTTTACCGCCGAATTTCTGGAGACCGAAGCCATAGGGGAGGTGTATTCCATTGATTTCAACGGTTATAACTACAACAATATTCAGGTTTCTGGGGTCTTTAAGGAAGAGCTCTTTGATGGGATGTTGAAAAGTGACGACCCCAATATTTCGTTCGACTTTAAGGGGTTGGCCGATATGAAAGCAGACATGAACCGGTTCAACTTTACAGCGAGTGTAAAAAATGCTGATTTACGCAAGTTGAACTTCCTCAAAGACAGCATCGCTTTGTTTAAAGGGGATATCACTTTGGATGCTACCGGCAATACGCTAGATAACATTCAGGGTTCCGTCCAGTTCACCAACACGATTTACGAGAATCAGAATGACCAATATGTCTTTGAGGACTTCGCGGTTGTATCGGAGTTTTCGGCGGATTCTTTGCGCAATATTCAGATCGCTTCTCCGGACATCATGAACGGCTATATGCGTGGTCGGTATAAGCTGGATGAGCTCCAGGCCCTTTTCCAGAATTCAATTGGTAGCATCTACACAAACTACCGCCCTTATGAGGTGTCGGAAGGGCAATTTATGAACTTCAATTTCAAACTCCGAAAAAAGATTGTAGAAGTCTTTTTTCCTGAAATCAATTTTGACCCGAATACGTATTTGCGTGGTCAAATCGTGGCCGATGAAGGGGATTTTAAAATGACTTTCCGCTCCCCCGGAATAGAGCTTTTTCAGAACAGTTTTGAGGATATAGAAGTTCGAATTGACAACAAGAACCCCGTTTACAACACCTATGTAGCGGTAAAGGAGATGTCGACGGTCTACTACGATGTAAAGGATTTTGAACTCATCAATACCACTTTGAGCGATACGCTCTTCTTCCGAACAGAATTCAAAGGAGGAAAGGGGTATGACGATACGTACAACCTGAATTTTTACCACACCTTTAACGAGGAGCAAAAATCGGTCATTGGGCTCAAGCGATCCGACTTGAGCTTTAAAGGCAATACCTGGTTGATCAACAAAGACTCCAACCCAAAGAATAAGATCATCATCAACAACTCTCTGGATTCTATCTATATCAATGATATCGTCATGGATAATGGGAATGAGGAGCAGATCCGACTAAGTGGTAGTCTTGCCGATTCCACGTACAAGGATTTGGATTTGGATTTCAAAATTGTTTCTCTGGCCAAGATTACACCCAGTATCGATAGCCTGGCACTGGATGGTCGAATCAATGGGTACTTGAACATCAGGCAAAGGGAAGGGAATTATTTGCCAACGGCTGGTCTGGACATTGAAAATTTTACAGTCAATGATTCGGTGATGGGGAATCTCCTGATTAATGTATCTGGTAATACCGACTTGACTGAATATGCTGTGAATTGTGAACTCTCCAAGGGGTTAAGGGAACGATTCAGTGTTTTGGGGAAGATTTACAACCGCAATAGTATTCCTCGATTAGACCTCATTGCTGGATTCAGTGATTTTCCGCTGGAACCCTTCGCTCCCTTAGGAGAAGATGTATTGACCAATATCCGGGGGAAGGTGAATGGTACGGTAAACCTGCAGGGCTTAGCCGAAAACCCCGATATGGATGGGTCTCTGACCCTGACCCAGGCGGGCTTCGATATTCCTTACCTGAATGTGAATTACGACTTTTCACCCTTTTCTAAGGTAGACCTGGAGGGGCAGTCGTTTTGGTTTAGAAACCTCGATATCAACGACAACAAAGAAGGAACAACCGCGCTTTTGAACGGGAACATCACCCACCTGAACTTTGAAGATTGGACCTTGGATCTGAACCTTGCCACTCGAGGGGATCGCTTTTTGATATTGGATACAGAATTCGATGAGGAGGCTCTTTACTACGGTACCGGCTTTGTCAATGGAACCGGAAGTATTACCGGGCCGACCAATGCCCTGAATATTACATTTGATGGATCTACGGCTCCGGGTACCTCACTCAAGATCCCTTTGAGTGATTTAACCAGTGTAGGGGATTATTCATTCATCAATTTTATTGAAAAGGACGTCGCCTTAGGGGATGGAGAAAAACGGGTCTTGGACGATTATGAAGGGGTGGAACTGACGTTTGATTTGCTGGTGACGCCTGATGCAGAAGTTGAAATTGTGATGGATCAACAGACCGGTAGTTCTCTCAAGGGAACGGGGGAAGGTCTTTTGTTGATGGACATCAACACCAACGGAAAATTCAATATGTACGGGGATTTTGCCACCGTGACAGGAGAGTACAATTTCAAGTACGGTGGAATCATCGACAAGAAGTTTATCGTACGCCCTGGGGGCTATATCACCTGGGATGGGGATCCGTTGCAGGCCACCCTGAATATGGAAGCAGTTTATGCACTCAACGCGAACCCAGCGCCTCTCTTGGATAATGGACAGGGCTACACCGGACGTATTCCTACCGAGGTTGTGGTGCGCTTGGATGGGGAACTCGAGAACACCAATATTGGTTTTGATATACAGTTTCCGAATACCAGTTCAGTGGTCCAATCGGAGCTGGAATATAGACTTCAGGACCCTAATGTAGAAGAACGAAATGCTTTCTTCCTCCTGGCCCAGGGAACCTTTGTGAACGACCAAATTGGATTGACACAGCAGGCCTTAACCGGGAACCTTATCCAAACTGCTTCCGGATTGATCAACCAGGTACTCAGTGTTGGGGACGAAAAGCTGGATATTGGTTTCTTGTATGAGCAAGGTCTGGATGTTGGGGCCGGGGGTGCGGGAAATACCGAAAACCGAATTGGGGTGACCGTTTCTACACAGATATCGGACCGAATTCTGGTCAATGGACGAGTGGGATTGCCAGTCGGTGGAGGTGGAGTTTCGGAATCGGTTGTGGCCGGTGATGTTGAGGTTCAAGTACTCCTCAACGAAGAAGGTACACTTCGAGCACGAATCTTTAACCGAGAAAACGAGATTCAGCAATTCCTGGCCGAACGACAGGGCTACACCCAGGGCATAGGACTTTCTTATCAGGTGGATTTCAATACCTTCCAGGATCTTCTTCGAAAAGTCTTTAAGAAGAAGAATGCGGGAACCAAGCCCAAGGAAGAATCCGAGCAGACACCCTTCTTCCTGGACAACGATAGTCTTATCGAATTCAAGTCCAAAACCGCCTCCGATGATGGTTCTAAACGCCAGAATTAGGGGCTATTGATTCTTGTAGGAATATTTCTCCTCTACGAAAACGTTTGAGAAATTTGCAATCGGCAAATTTGGGGTTTCATCTTCAATTTTTTGCAGGATGTTTTCTAAGTTTGCTCACTTTATTGCAGTAAATGGCGAAGGAGATTAAGAAAATCGCAGTCCTTACCTCAGGTGGAGACAGCCCAGGAATGAACGCTGCCATCCGTTCCGTAGTGCGTACTTGTGCGTACCTGGAAATCGAATGTGTTGCGATCTACAGAGGATATCAGGGCATGATTGAAGGAGACTTCAAACCCATGAATGCCCGTAGTGTAAATAACATTATTAATAAGGGAGGAACGATCTTGAAGTCTGCCCGTTGTTTGGAATTCCGAACACCGGAAGGAAGGAAGAAAGCCCACGATCAATTGGTCAAGGCAGGTATTGATGCCTTTGTCGTTATTGGAGGAAATGGAAGCTTTACCGGCGCCATGATTTTCAATAATGAATTCGACTTCCCGGTAATGGGTATTCCCGGCACCATTGACAACGATATCATCGGAACTTCTTATACCATTGGTTTTGATACAGCGATCAATACGGTTGTGGAGGTAATCGATAAGATTCGCGATACAGCCAGCTCGCACAACCGACTCTTCTTTATCGAAGTGATGGGGCGTGATGTCGGCCATATTGCACTGAATGCCGGAGTAGGCGCAGGGGCTGAAGAAATCCTGATCCCGGAGCAGAACCTCGGGCTAGAACGTCTTTTGGATTCCCTCAAACGCAGTAAAAAATCCGGTAAATCTTCCAGCATTGTTATTGTTGCTGAAGGCGATAAGATCGGTAAGAACGTCTTTGAATTAAAAGACTACGTCGAGGAGCACCTTCCGATTTACGACGTACGTGTTTCGGTTTTAGGCCACATGCAAAGAGGAGGTAACCCTACGTGTTTTGACCGTGTTTTGGCTTCCAGAATGGGAGTAAAAGCGGTAGAAGCTCTATTAGAGGGAAAAACCAATTATATGGTCGGGATTCGAGACAATGACTTGATCTTAACCCCCATCAGTGAAGCGATAAAAGGACATACCCCAGTCGACGAAGAGTTGATTAAGGTATCGGATATAATGACGACTTAAAAACTAGAGAACCTAAATAGAAAATTATGGGACAGCTTAAAATAGGAATTAATGGATTTGGGCGTATTGGACGCCTGGTCTTTAGAGCAACCGTAGAGCGTGATGATGTTGATGTAGTTGCCATCAATGACTTGCTGGACGTAGAGCACTTGGCTTATTTGCTGAAGTACGATTCTGTACACGGACGTTTCAACGGTGAAGTAGAGGTAAAGGATGGCCACTTGGTTGTCAACGGAAAAACGATCCGTATTACTGCAGAGCGCGACCCGAAGAACTTGCAGTGGGATGCTGTAGGTGCTGAAATTGTTGCGGAGTGTACAGGAATTTTTACCACTCTGGATATGGCTCAATCTCATATCGATGGGGGAGCGAAAAAAGTAGTTATTTCTGCTCCATCTAAGGATGCTCCTATGTTTGTTATGGGAGTGAACCACGGAGATGCAAAAGCCAGTGACACCATCGTCTCCAATGCTTCTTGTACAACCAACTGTTTGGCTCCAGTAGCCAAGGTACTCAACGATCACTTCGGCATCGAAGAGGGGTTGATGACAACGGTTCACGCTACTACTGCGACTCAGTTAACGGTAGACGGTCCTTCAAGAAAGGATTACCGCGGTGGACGTAGTGCGATGTTGAATATCATTCCTGCTTCTACAGGAGCAGCGAAAGCTGTGACTAAAGTGATTCCAGCACTTCAAGGGAAGTTGACCGGAATGGCTTTCCGTGTTCCTACTGCGGATGTATCGGTTGTTGATTTGACCGTTCGTTTAGAAAAGGAAACTTCGTATGAAGAGATCAAGCAGGTAATGAAGTCTGAGTCTGAAGGTGCCTTGAAAGGTATCCTTGGATACACAGAGGAATTGGTTGTTTCTCAGGACTTTGTAAGTGACAAAAGAACAAGCATTTTTGATGCTGGTGCCGGAATTGAGTTGAATTCTAAATTCTTCAAGATTATTTCTTGGTACGACAACGAAGCTGGATACTCCAATAAGCTCGTTGATTTGGCACAACATATTGCCGCACTCTAAGTTATAAGAGGGCTTCGGACCTGATTTTGTATCTTTCGAAGCCCTCAAATTTTTGCCTATGATTTTAGTTGTCGATAGTGGCGCTACTAAATCCGATTGGATCGCGCTGGACGAGAAAGGAGAAGAGCTCTTTGTTACACAAACCCTGGGTTTAAGCCCTGAAGTTCTGACCCGAGAAGTGATTGAAGACCGCTTGGCGAACAATTTCGATATTTCTCAACGCAGAGAGGAAGTAACCCAGCTTTTCTTTTACGGAGCGGGCTGTGGTACGGAGAGGATGAAGAACTTCCTCAAAGAGATCTTTAAAGATTTCTTCCCCAAGGCCAAGATTGAGGTACGTGAAGACACCTATGCGGCCATCTACGCGACAACAAAAATCGGTCACCAAGGCATTGTTTGTATTTTGGGAACAGGGTCCAACTGTAGTTATTACGATGGGCATCAGCTTTTCCAAAAGGTTACCTCCCTGGGCTATATCCTGATGGACGACGGAAGCGGAAACTTCTTTGGTCGAAAGCTACTCAGAGATTACTATTTCCACAAAATGCCTCAGGATCTGGGGATCAAATTTGCCAAAGAGTACGAATTGGATGCCGATGTGATTAAAGATCACTTGTACAAGCAGCCCAACCCCAATACTTATCTGGCCACTTTTGCCCGTTTCATTATCGAAAACAAGAACCACCCGTATTGTAAGGGGGTTATCGACAAGGGCTTACAACAGTTCGTCAACAACTACATCATGCAGTTTGAACTCGCGACAAAGGTCCCGATTAGTTTTGTGGGCAGTATAGCGCACTTCTTGCAAGAAGAATTAGCTACTGTACTCGAGCGCAACGATTTGATCTTAGGCGTCGTCAGAAGACGTCCAATCGATGGTTTGGTGGACTTCCACCGCAGCACCATTTAAGAAAAGAACTCGCCCTTTTTGGAGTGCGTTTAACGCATCGCAATCATCGAAATTTCGACATTGACGAATTTGGGAAGATTTCCAACTTCAACGGTTTCCCGGGCAGGAGGAATCTCGCCTTGGAAATACTCGCCATAGACCTCATTTACCGCAGCAAATTGGTGCATATCTTTTAGGAAGATGCTGGTTTTGACCACATGTCCAAAATGCATATTGGCTTCACTCAAAATAGCCCTTAGGTTCTCCATACAACGACGGGTTTCTGTAGCAATATCGTCTTGAACCAGTTCCATGGTCGCTGGATCTAAAGCAATTTGTCCAGAAATAAAAAGGGTGTCGTTTTTAAGAATAGCTTGATTGTACGGTCCGATAGGAGCCGGAGCATTGGAGGTATTAATAACTGTTTTCATGTGGTAATAAATTTAGCGGCGACCAATGTTACGCTGACTGCGCTGGTCCCATTTCAGGTCGCGTAAAATAGAGCTGCTGATCCCTATAAAGAAATCCCAGCGTTCATTTCGTCCAAAAGGCACCCAGTTAAATCGCAAATCAAAACTTTTCAGGTTTCGCGTAAAGCCGAGCTGAGTCAAGTTAAAGCCTTTATTCTTAAAATCATAACCCGAAGATACCCGCACTTTCCAACGGGGCGAGAGTTGCACGTTCCCCGAGAACATCAGGGAGTTGTTGGTGAATTCGTTTTGCCGATTGGTATTGCTATACGTACTGGTAAAAGCCAAGCGTAGATCCCAAGGGATGGTGGTCCCGTAAATGGGGTTATCGACTTCTCCATCTTCTCGTTCGTTGTCAAAAGCAAAATTGGCGTCTCTATCGTTGAGTCCGAATCCAAAGAGATCATCTTTGCGTCCTCCACTGGCCGCTCGGTAGTCATTGAGGTCGGCATCGGGATCTTCCTCTTCTTTGTCGCCCTTCTTTTTCTTCTTGAATGTTTCGTTGTTTAGGGAGTAGCCTAGGTTGACACTGGCCCGTGTAAGGCGGAAAAGACTTCCTCCGTTTTTAATGTTGAGGGTATTGATGCGCGTCCCGTTATTATCGATAGCATAGGGATCTAAGCTTCCCTGGAAGTTGATCGACAGTTTGTTGTTCAGCAGGGTTGTTCCTCCGTTAAAACTCAGCGGAGCCAATTTGAGAGAGTCTGCTTCAAAATTGTAGGAGGTGGCCAGGTTCAGGTTGCTCAGGAGCGAGATCTTTTTGGGTTCGGTCTCTGAACTGTCCTTGGGCATGATCTTCGCCTCAATGGTATTACTCAAACTAAATGACACGGAATTGGAGCGGTTAAGTGAAGGTGCTCCATTAAGGGTTCCTTCAAAGCGGCTGTATTGTTCCAACTCGCCATCCAAGTTCGTGTAGGTGTCGTAGAACTGCTCAAAAGAAGGGGTGTAGCTCCAGCCCAACGAAGGGCGCATGACGTGGCGAATAGCCTGAAGTCGTTTACCCTCTTTAAAGCGGTAGTCTCCGTAGACGGTCGTTCCGATACTCGCTTGAAGACCGTAGCGATTCCAGCGATCGAATCCACGTACGGTATCCAGAACCACCTCTTGGTTAGAAGTGGTGTTGTCTGGATTTTGCCCTCTGGTAAAGGTCTCGAATGTCCAGACATCTTCGTAGGTACCCCCTACAGTCACACTGAGGTACTGGGCCAACTTAAAGTTGGTGTTGATCGGAATGGTGTGTCTGGCGCCTACACGCGAATCTTCGAACATACGACCGGTCAAAAAGAGAGAGTCTACCGTTTGAATCCTATTTTCTGCTCGTGCGGAATACTGGAAGTTGATGTTTTGAAGCGCCCCCTTTTTAACCCCATCTCTTTTCGCAAACGGAAAGATTCTTTCCATATTCATTTGCAGGGTGGGCAGGGTCATGTTGATGACTTCCGTATTGGTATTCTGGTTGTGGGTAGCCGTCAAACTCAAGTCCACTCGCGGATAAGCCGGAAAGGTTTTCGAATACGAGATAGAAGAGGAGAGGTTGTTGTTTTGGGTCAGCGCCAAGTTCACCTGGTTTGCTGAATTCCGGAAGTATGAACTACTACCGAGGTTCACCGAGGCTGAAAAACGCGAGTTTGGGTTGGCTTTGGAATCCTGACTGTGTTGAATCTGCAAGTTGTAAATCGTCTGTCTACTGTAGTCCTCAAAGCCTCGCTGACTGGTGATCAGATTCTCGAATCGGAAATCGACACTTCCTTGGTATTTGTATCTCTTTTTGTAAACCGACCGCGTTCGGAAACCATAACTCCCATTGGTAAAAAAGTCTCCCACAAGGGTGAAATCCAGGTAATCACTGATTGGAAAGTAGTACCCCCCATTTTGAATAGCAAACCCTCTTTGAGGGTCTGAAGTGAAGGTGGGGAAGATGAGTCCGCCGGTTCGGTTGTTAGTCAACGGGAAATAAGCGAAAGGCAAAGCAATTGGGGTAGGGACCTGTACTAGGTACATATTGCTGAACCCCGCGATTATCTTCTTCCCCGGTACAAACTTGGCCTTTCGGATGCGAATGAAGTAATCGGGATCAATGGTGTCTTTTGAGGTGGTCAGCCGCCCATTGCGCAAGAAGTAAACGGAATCATTTTCTTTCTTGGTTCTTTCAGCCAAGACTTTCATGGCGTCGTTACCGCCTCCAATAGCACCAACCTGGGCCTGTTGCTCGGTCCTTGAGTTCCAGATAATGGCCCGTTTGGTGTCAAAATTAAAGCGAATCGAATCGGGAATCACCTCATTCTGCCCCTGTTTAAAAAAGGGTAATTGGCTGTAATTACCGTCCTTATCCTTGATTCGTCCAGCGTAGACTTCATTGGTGGTGTAGTCCATCACAATGATTCCCGCTTTTAGTTCGGT
>CAZLGZ010000009.1:17821-26940 GCA_964558965.1 uncultured Flavobacteriaceae bacterium | reverse complement strand
GATCTAATTATCATGGACACCCAAACCGGTGGATGGGAATACATCTACGGACCTAATTCTGAGTCGGGTGTGGAACTTGGACGCACCATCAATGATTTGACGACTTATACTGAAAGTCTGGATATAGAAGATCCTGATACCGACGGAGATGGCATTCCAGATAGCCAAGATCAATACCCAACGGATGCAAACAAAGCCTTTGAGACGTTTTCGCCAAGTAAGTATGGCTGGGGTACAGTAGCCTTTGAAGATCTATGGCCCTATCAAGGAGATTACGATTTTAATGATACAGCAGTAAACTATCGATTCGTGGCCATTCAGAATGCGCAGAACGAGGTGGTTCAACTCGATATTCATTTTGAAGTGACCTCAGACGGAGCGGGCCTTAAAAACGCTTTTGGAATTGAATTCGAAAGTATTGCCCCAAACCAGGTGGCTTCTGTTACCGGGATGACCTTGACAGAAGGCTTTATCAACCTGCAAGCCAATGGAGTTGAAGCTGGCCAAAGCAGAGCGGTAGTTATTCTTTTCGATAATAACGAGGTAATGCTCAATAGAAAGTCCATGGTCAGTGTTGATTTTACTGTACCCTTGACCACGGCCCAACTCGGGATTGCACCATTCAATTCCTTCCTGATTGTTAATAATGAAAGAGGTAGAGAAATACACTTGCCAAATCGTCTAAGAACGAGCCTTGGGCAAAATACTATTGACACTGATGGCGTCAACCAGGATCCTGACGGAAACTATGAAACGGACAACCGTTTGCCTTGGGCGATTAATATCATGCACAACTTTAAGGTTCCTCGAGAGCGCGTCCCAGTCAATGAGGCCTATAACCATTTCAACCAATGGGCAACTTCGGGTGGAACGATTTACGATGACTGGTACAAAGACAACGCAGGATACAGAAACGCAAGCAAACTCAAATAAAAATCCCATTCATGGATTCTTTAAAAGCCCTTCATTGAAGGGCTTTTTTTATAGCATTTTGGCCCACATCTTTTTAAGTACTTACCCGATTGACTTGCAATAAGTTAAAACCCTTGTACAGATTGATATTGTGCACTAAAATTGCGTTTCGTCGAATTTTCTGCATATTACGTCAGAATATTCGTTCACGTACTTAAGAGGTCCCAAATCTCCTGTAAACAAAGCGCTTTAGCTTTTTTAACCTGCGCCAAAGGAACAGACTGACTTCTTAAAACAAAATGCTATGAAAAACAAGTACCCTACCAACAAAGCACTCCTCTACTTCTTCCTGTTTTTATTTATTGCCTGTGCGCCGAATAGTATTGAAGAGCCAGATGGCGGGGGCAATGGAAATGGTGGAGAGGAACCTACTCCCGTGGGAGAACAAGATATTCTTGATCTGGATATTCCTGAGGGATTCAATTTTGACACTTCCAATGAGGTAACCATCTCGATTTTTGACAATTCTCCGGATGCCTTCTACACCGTCTACGCTTACAACGACGAACGCTTTAATGAGCAAGAAATCGATGTAACGAATGACGAAGGAGAAACAGAAAGTCAAGTCATCTTTGAAACAGATGAATTAAATCAAGTCCTGTTTAAAGGTCGTCCGGTTGGAGGTACTCTAGAGCATACCGTTGTCATGCCGGCCTATTTCGGCAAGATCTACCTCCGTCGGAGTGAACAAGGGGTTTTTACCTCTCAAATCATGGACATTCAGGGAGGAGTGATTTCCTATACCCACAGCGATAATTCTGGTAAAAGTCGTCTCGCTGAAGTTGCCCGTTACAAAGCGTCCAGCAAGCAAATCGATGTCGATCTTTTGTACTGCGTCAATGGTTCTGCACAACTCTTCACGGTGGACCCGCTCAATGGGGATATGGTGACCAAAGCCAATATGCCTATGGGGAGTTATACCGCCGCGATTGATCACACCAATCTATACCTCTACTCCATCGGAAAGAGCAGTGGATACCCGCTCATGCGATACGACATCATCAATGATTCCTGGACCACTGTGGCCAACGTCGGGATGGGTGGGCCTCGTTTGGATTACAATGAGAATGATGGTCTTCTCTATTTTTCGAAGAATTCCAAGGTCTATACGATTGATCCAGCCAATGCCAATGTTCTTTCTAATTGGGACATCACTAATTTGAATAACAACAATGGAGGTGATCTAGCCTTCGCTCCCGACGGCACCATCTTCCTCAGTAGTTTTGGAGGACTTTACCGACTGGATGAAATCAATAATGGCTACAATGCGGTTCGTATCAGTGCCGACAATCTGCCATTCAACCCGACCTCCATGACCTTTGATTCCAATGGAGAACTTTGGTTGGCCAATAATGGAGGAAGTTCAAACCTGATTATCATGGATACCCAAACCGGGGGGTGGGAATACATCTACGGCCCGAATTCGACCTCAGGTGTAGATTTTGGCCGCACAATTAATGACCTTACGACCTATACCGTGACCGAAGATGTTGAGGACCCCGATACCGATGGAGACGGAATTACCGACAGCAACGACCAATACCCCAACGAAGCAGATAAGGCCTTTGAACTTTACACCCCGAGTCGTTACGGATGGGGTACAGTTGCCTTTGAAGATCTGTGGCCTTTCTTGGGTGATTATGATTTTAACGACACCGCCATCAATTACCGCTTTGTAGCTATCCAGAACGCCCAAAACGAAGTAGTTGAATTGGAAATCAATTTTGAAGTTACTTCGGATGGGGCTGGTCTAACGAATGGTTTTGGTATCGAATTCGAAAGTATCTCTCCTGGTCTGGTTGAATCCGTAACGGGAACCGTACTTACCGAAGGCTACATTAATGTGGCCGCCAATGGTGTTGAAGAAGGACAAAGCCGGGCTGTCGTTATACTCTTCGACAACAACGAAACCATGCTGAACGTCACCTCGAAAGCAGTCGTTCGATTTACTACACCGATCACAACGGCTCAGTTGGGTATCGCCCCATTTAATCCCTTCCTCATTGTCAATCGGGAGCGTGGCAGAGAAATTCACCTGCCCAACCGCTTGCGCACGAGTCTTGGGGTAAACACAGTAGACGTAGACGGAGTCAATCAGGATCCCGACGGAAATTATGCTACCGATGCTAGATTACCATGGGCGATCAATATTGTGCATGATTTTAAAGTACCGAAAGAACGCGTACCCGTGAACCAAGCCTATAACTTCTTTAACCAATGGGCTACCTCAGGTGGAACGGTATACGACGACTGGTATAAGGATAATGCCGGTTACCGGAACACCAATAATATCAAGAGTCAATAAACCAACTTAATTCCAAGAAAAGCCCTTTTAAAAGAAGGGCTTTTTTTATTCCCTCACTGTTTGCTGATAAAGTCCTTGTCTCTATTTTCGTCCCGATTTTAGAAGCAAACCAGAAGTGCGATGAAGAACTATCTGTTTATTCTGATTCTATTCCCCCTCTTAATTCAGGCACAGGAGACTAATCCTACTACCGCTAAAACAGATTCCGCCAAGATTAAAGCAAACCTTTCTCTTACAGGCTTTTGGCAAAGTGGAAATGTCGAAACTTTCATTTTTCGGGCAAAATCGGATGTGGAGTTTAAACCATGGAAACAGGCTGTCTTTAAAACGCAAAACTCTTATGTCTACCAGGAGTTCGGGAAAGTGAAAGCAGATGAAGACATTCTTAGTTTGAACTTTCTGTATTTCAATCCAGAAAAGCGACTCTACCCCCAACTCCTGGGATTTATCAGCACCAACTTCCGCCGAGAAATTGACTTGCGCTACCTACTGGGTGCTGGAGCAACTTACCAAATCATTCAAGGCGAGGAGCGCTGGCTTAAGATGTCACTCACTGCCGAATACGAGCACACCGATTACAAGCGTATGGATTTTAACCGAGACGAATTTGACGGGACCTCCGCTATCAATACCCTCCGGGGTACGGTCTGGCTCAATGGTCGATATCCAATTTTCAAGAATAAAATGATTTTCACCCACGAGAGCTTCTTTCAACCATCGCTCTCCCAGAAAAGGAATTTTCGTTGGCGTACCGATTTTGGGTTAGAGTTTCCGGTCTGGACTTTTCTTAATTTGAAGGTGAATTATTTACGAACCTTCGAAAGTCTTGTCATCGAAGGACAGCAGCAGGAAGATCAATTCCTGACCTTCGGTTTCACCCTTAAGAACACCAAATCTTAAGGCGATAAGTAACCGAATACCACAGAATTAAAAGGATTCACAACATTCAGAGGTCAGTCATCGAATAAATAGGAAATCGACTTTTCAGGAGCGTTATTTTGTAAGAAAATACCTTCTTTTATGAAAAGTGCCTTACCTACTAGACCGTTTGCAACAATGGCTTTGAGTCTGTTGTTTCTTTTCGCATCCTGTGTAAAAGATAACCTCGCTGATCCCGAAGAAGAACAAACCGGACCCGAGGAAGAAGTTTCTTCTATCGAAGAACTTCAGGTTCCTAGCGGTTTCGAATTCAGTACCCAATTTGAGGTAAACCTGACCATTAATGACCTCCAAAATGGTGTTCGATACGAAATCTACGCCGACAATGAACGCCTCTTTAGTGGATTCATTCGAAACAATTCACTTCAAAAGACCCTCAGCGTGCCGCAAACCGTTCGTTCCCTCAAACTCTGGAGAAAAACAGCGAGGACAACAGAAGAATTCTTCGTGCAGGTATCTGCCAACCCTGTATTTGATTACCAATAAAAAACAGCCGCTATGATGATGACCTTTACCTATACCAAACGTCTTGCACAACTGAGTTGTGTATGTTTTTTACTTGCCGTGAATGCCCTACATGCTCAATGCGCAGACATTTCTGACAGTGGAGATTGCGATGGAGATGGAGTTTTGAACGGTGTCGATCTGGACGATGACAACGATGGAATTCTAGACAGTGATGAAGGGCTTAACCGTATTGTGGTCAACAACAACGGATTTGAATCGCACAGTGGAGTTCCACCCCGTTCTTATCGCATCTTGGACGAGACTCAAGTAGACCATTGGCTCACCAATGCGACCGATAATAAAATTGAAATCTGGTCCGATACCTTTCTTGGCGTACCGGCTTATGAAGGGGACTATTTTGCTGAATTGAATGCCAATGAAGTAGCTTCTCTTTATCAAGATATTGACATACAACCAGGAACTACCGTCACCTGGTCCATTGCACACCGCGGACGATTGGGTGTTGATGTAGCCTCCTTAAGTGTGGGCGCTCCAGGAAAAGCGCTTACCGTAATCGAAACCATGAGTACGGGAAATTCTGCCTGGCAAGTGTATACCGGAACTTATACCGTCCCATTGGGTCAGCCCACTACTCGCTTCTCGTTGAACTCATCTGCTGCCCAAAACCTCCAGAGTTATGGAAATCTAATGGACGCCTTTTCTTTAGAAACCGAAGGAGTGGATTCCGACCAAGACGGAATTATGGACTATTACGATAGAGATTCCGACAACGATGGCTGTTTTGATGCCTTGGAAGGTGATGCAGGACTGCAATTGATCGATCTAAATGAGGATGGAAGCATTGCCGGTGCGGTAGGTGCGGATGGAGTCCCAGTGGCCGTTAGCTCAGGACAAACCCAAGGTACGGGTATCGATCCGAGCAGTATTGCTGCCGTATGCAGTTCCCCTGACACGGATGGTGATGGTGTTGAAGATGTACTGGATGACTATCCGAATGAAGCGGATAAGGCCTCCGACTCCTTCTATCCTTCGAAGGAATTCAACGGAACCCTGGCCTACGAAGATCTTTGGCCTTATGTCGGTGACTATGATTTTAATGATACCGCCATCAGCTACAACATCAACCAGATTTACAATGCCGATAACCTCATCGTAGAGGTGCAAATTGAGGTGACTCTGGAGCACAAAGGCGGGGTATTCATGAACGGCTTTGCCTTTGAATTGGATGAACTTTCTCCCTCTGACATTGCGAGTATCGATGGACAGGTTCTTAGTGAAGGTCTCTTTTCTTTGGCCGCCAATGGAACAGAGCTCGGACAGACCAATGCGGTCATTCCGGTTTTTGACAACGACGACATGGTCCTTGATCAATTGATCACCCTGACCATTGTTCTGGCACAGCCTATGGCCTCTGTAGGAACGGATCCTTTCGATCCCTTTATAGTAGCCAATAATGTTCGCGAAATGGAAATCCACCTGATAGGGAATGATCCCACTGATTTGGGGAATTCGACCCCTACAGTAAGCGGAAACAACGCAGACCCTGATGGAAATTACGCTACCGCGAACGGCTTACCCTGGGCCATTAATATCATCGATAAAATTCCTCTGCCAGTCGAGAAGACCGCTATCAATGAAGGCTATAAATTCTTTATTGAATGGGCACAAAGTGGTGGAAGTCTAAAAGCAGATTGGTACGAAGACAAAAACGGCTACCGTACCGCCGGAAAACTAGACTTGAACCAGAACTAGTCCTGGGAAAGAATTTCCTCTAAAACGGCATAATACCGGTCCGATACAACGATGGCTCCGGCCTCATTGTAGTGGACGTCATCGGCCAGTAGGCCATCCGTAAAACCTGTTGCCATATCCACAACCAGTACGGGCGACGAAGAGGTGCTTTGAGCGGTTGCCAAATCGGCAATATCCTCTCTAAGCCGGTTAAAATAAGTCGTTAATTCGGCATTCATAAAGTCAGTACGGCCAGGGGCCATCTGTTCAATTACGATAATGACTTCCGGGTTATTCGCTTGAAGTAAATCGATGATGGCGTTGATATTCTCTAAGGCATCCTGGTAGGGTAAATTCTGCAAAGCATCATTGCCTCCAGGTGAACTAAAAAGGACGATATCAGGGCTTCCCGTTTGCTCCAACCAACTATTTAGGTTTTGGCGAATCTGACCTGAAGTCCACCCGCCACGGCCTTCGTGATCCACATCAAAAGACTGGCCATTATATGTGGGATAATTGGCCTCATCGTCCCGTGTACCGATATAATCAAAAGACCAGCCACCGTCAATTAAGTCCTTCCAGAGTTCAAAGCGGTAGCTTTCGTAAATGGGTCGTGCACCATCAACTCGAGACGCCCCCAAGGGCATAATAGTCGTCACCGAGGGTTCTGGACTAATCGGGTCATCACCAGGTGTTTCTGGCATTTCGGTTGTTTCACAGGCGGCACACAAAAAGAGTACGCCTAAAAGAAATCTATAGAGCATTTTCATTGTTTCGGTTTATTAGTGAACAGGAATCTTGGACAACACCCTACCCCATTTAGAATTTTCCACTATTGACATCATTCTCTGGCACTGGTTCGACATTGTCCCAATGCTCAACCACCTTTCCATTTTCAATTCTAAAAAGGTCCACTTGAGCATAATCCTGATTCAAGGAGCCGTCATTCCAATTTGCCCGGCATAGTGTGGCTACAAAATTTCCCTGCCCGACCAGAAGAACCAATTCCTCGTAATTCAGGGGTCGATCCGGCTGACTGGCGAGTTTTTGAAAATGGTCCAAACCGTCACCCACGTCTTTATTGTGCTGTAGATACTTTTCTTCAGAAATGTAGCGGCAAAGATTCTCTGGATTGCCCCCTCGCATTAAGGCATCCTGGATTAGATTGCGAACTAAGGCCTTGTTTTCTTCGGTCTTATCGAGATCGGTAGCCTCCGTTGGGCCATCAATTGTACTTCTTCCAGAAGGGTTTTTGGCCTGAAATGCCGAGATCACATCCCAGTGTTCAACAATTTTATCCTCCTCATCGGTATCAAAAAAATCGGTAGTGACCCACTCGGCTTCTCCCTCATTGATATTCTGATAAGCGTGAATAAAGACGTAAGGACCATCCACCAGGCCTCGAACGATTTGAATGTCTCTTTTGGGATTGCGTTGGATGAATTCTTCAAAGAATTCTACAAAACCTTCCACACCGTCTTTGACACCTGTGCTGTGTTGGGTATAACGATCTCCGGTATACTTGGTAACCGCCTCACGGGCGTTCCCATCGCGTATCCCTTCTAAGTATAAACGTTTCGCGTTTTCTAATTTTTGACTCATGGTTTTGTGTTTAAAAATGCAGGCAGAAAAACCCGGTTAACCAAAACAAAAGGCAGTTTGTCTTCCTGTGAATTATAGGCTCCGCCCGTAAATACCATGACTACGTTTAGAGTGGGAAAGACCATAATATACTGCCCTCCGTTTCCGGTTGCTAATATTCCGGAAAGGGTCGTTTCTCCCGCTTGAAATGGAAAGTTCCACCAGAGGTAGCCGTAATCGATCCCTGTTATCTTGGTCTTAGGGCTTGTGGCCTCTCGAATCCAATTGGCCGAAATCAATTGTTCCCCCTTCCACTGCCCTTCTTGTAATACAAGTTGCCCAATTTTGGCCAGATCCCGTGGGGTCATGTAGAGGCGTTTTCCTGAGTCCAACACCTCTCCTTTATTGGTGTGTTCCCAGCGTATATTGCTGATTTCGAGGGGGTCAAATAAATAGGCTTGAGCGAATTCCTGTATGGACATTCCACTGCTTTGGCTAATGATTTCAGCGACCAGGATAGCCCCCATAGAACAGTAAGCAGAAACCGCTCCGGGATCATTCACCTGGGGCAGGTCGATAGTATACTGTAACCAATCTTTCTTTTTGTAAACCCGGTCTTCCTGACCCTTGGATTTAGGGTCCCAGTCGTTGCATTCCAGGCCGGTAGACATGGTGAGTAAATGCCTGATCGTAATCTGGCTTTTCCGTGGATCCGGATTTTTCTGGGGCCGCAAGTCAGGCAGATAATCGTATATCGGATCGTCTACACTTTTCACAAAGCCTTTATCGATGGCTATCCCTAGCAACAAGGCGCGAATACTCTTGGTCGTCGATCGCAGGTCGTGTGGCTTATCCCGATCATAATCGCGGTAATACTCCTCAAAGAGCAGGGTATTATTTTTCAGTAGCAGAACACTGTGGAGTTGGCTCTCTTCACCCGACAACTGTTCCATGACCTTAAATAGGGGTACGGTATCGTGAATCACGTCTCCTACAAAGGCCGTTTGCCAACCGTCATTATCGGTTTCTGGCTTCTTGAGCTTATATGCAGATTGAGAGGAGACCGACTGAGATGATAATAGAATAAGGCCTAAAACGAATTGTATTAATCCGGAATAACTTC